>JALWML010000591.1 GCA_027083915.1 Lysobacterales bacterium
GTCTCGGCATTAGGTTGAGATTCTAACAACTTAATTAATATGTTTTTGACAGCAGAATCAATTGAGTCATTGTTTTTTATATCGAGTAAGGCTTGATTTATGGGTAAATCAAAATACTTTTCTATGAGTTTTCTGGCCTTTTGCCAGTTTTTTATGCTGTCATTTTTATCCATCATCAACTAAACTAATTATGAATGTTTTGGTTATACTCCACTTTCTAACCATGGTTCTTTTTGAGACATTATTTATTTCAGCAATTTCTTGTAGGCTATGGCCAGAAAAAAAACGTAATTCAGCTAATTGAGCCATTTCAGGGTCGATTTGTTCGAGTTTTGTGATAATTTCATCAATTTCCAATAGTTTGAAATCAACATCAGTAGCTCCCATGATTTGAGTAATGGGTTCTTGACTCATTTCGCCAGCACGTTTTAGACGCATACTTTTTCGGACCCTATCTACCAAGAATTGACGCATACATTTAGCCACTGTGCAAATAAAGTGCTTACGGTTTTCAAAGGATAATTTCTCTGGTTTGGTTAGTTTCATGTAGCATTCATTGACCAAAACAGTCGGCGTTATGGTTTGTCCTGTGTTTAATCTCGCTAACTGTGAATTAGCTAATTTCTTGATTTCTGGGTACATTAAGTTAAACACTTGGTCGAGTGTGTCGCGACTATTGACTTTGCCCTTAAGAATTTGAGTGATTTGATTGTTAATCATTGAGGTATTTTAGCACAGCTTTTTAAGTATAAACTGAATAGAATAGTTTTATTAATGTTAGCAAATCCACATTTTTGTCTTTTAGTCACGTGAAATATAACTAATGGCACATGACTATTGGTATTATTTTAGCTACAATAGCACACAATAGAGTTTTAGTAATGAGGAGAAAGTCAGATGTTAAGTAATCCGTCAAATATATTTTTCTTAGTTTTAGGGGTTTTTGCCTTTTTAACTATTATGAAAATAATCACAATAGTACCGCAAGGTTATCAATATACAATCGAACGATTTGGAAAGTATCGAAAAACATTCAGTCCTGGATTGGGATTGAAAGTGCCTTGGTTTGATGCCATAGGGCGAAAGATTAACATGATGGAGCAAGTGTTAAACGTACCATCGCAAGAAGTTATTACCAAAGATAATGCGGTTGTGACCGTCGATGGTGTGGTTTTTTATCAGGTGCTTAATGCTCCACAAGCGGCTTATGAAGTCAATAATCTCGAATATGCCGTGTTAAATTTAACCATGACAAATATTCGTACTGTTTTAGGTGGTTTAGATTTAGATGAATCCCTCTCAAAACGTGATCAAATTAATCACCGATTATTAGCAGTGGTGGATGAAGCGACCTCTCCTTGGGGCATTAAAGTCACACGTATCGAAATTAAAGACATTAAGCCCCCACATGATTTGGTGCAATCAATGGCAAGACAAATGAAAGCAGAGCGTGAAAAGCGAGCAGACATTTTGGAAGCAGAAGGCAAGCGTCAGGCTGCAATTTTGAAAGCAGAAGGTATGAAACAAGCCATTGTACTTGATGCAGAAGGTAATAAAGAAGCAGCTTTCAGAGATGCAGAGGCAAGAGAAAGAGCCGCGGAGGCGGAGGCAAAAGCAACTCATATGGTTTCTAAGGCAATAGAAGGCGGTAGTATGCAAGCCATTAATTATTTTGTTGCAACAAAATACCTTGATGCTTTTGGCAAATTTGCTGATTCACCTAATAGCAAAACAATGATTTTACCAATGGAAGCAACCGGAATAATTGGTTCGCTTGCTGGTATGACTGAAATTGCAAAAGAAGCACTAAAAGACAATAATAAATCGTAGGAGAAATATATGGAGTGGTTTGCAATTTTAACACCGTGGCATTGGCTGACGGCAGCTGTGATTTTGATTGTTATTGAAATGATGGTTGGCACATTTTTCCTTTTATGGGTAGGATTTGCAGCAGCAGCAACAGCATTAATTCTGTGGATATTCGGTATTAATTGGCAAATACAAATGGTGGTTTTTTTCTTGTTATCTATCATATCTATTTTTGCTTGGCATTTTTATAAGAAGAATAATCCCGATGTTGACCCTTTGCCAAATTTAAATAAACGTGGACACCAACATATTGGAAAAACTTTCAATCTATCTCAAGCCATCGTTAATGGAGTGGGAAAAATTAATGTCAATGATAGTTCTTGGAAAGTTGAGGGTGATGAAGATTTGCCCGTCGGCGCTAAAGTCAAGGTTGTTGATATTAAGAGTAC
>JALWML010000592.1 GCA_027083915.1 Lysobacterales bacterium
TTATTATACTCGCGAACAGAATCTAGAAAATCATGGTAAAGATGCAATGTGTTTTCTTCAATGGTATAAAGCTGTGTATCATTGCTTTGATTTAAATTAACCACACCAAAGTTTTCAACATTTTTAAAGGTAAGAACTTGAGGAGCACTAAAAAATGGAGCCCTTAGAGATGTGGATAATTGGTGAGAGTTACTTGAATTGGTCATTGCTCTAGCCGTTGCCTTAGGACCCATTCGGGTATATTTAATCTCAGCTAAGCGTGCCTTGGGATTGGATGCCATTTTTTGATAATCACCTAACATTTGTTTTGCAAGGTCTTGTTTTCCCAGCCTCTGAGCTGCCATAAAGCCACCATAGTAGGCGCTACGCAAATAATTATCGGCATTTATGGCTTTTGAGTAGAGCTCAAGAGCGGCTTGAATTTTGCCATTTTGCAACTGACATTGTCCAGTAAAATATAAAGCATAGGCATCCTTACGATCTCCATTTCTAACTTTATCAAAATGTGGCAATGCTTCATCACATAATCCCTGATTAAATTTCAAGATTCCAACAATGTAATGAGCCACTAAATTACTATCATCTTGAGCTGATAATCTCGTTGCGATTTGTAAAGCATGTTCTTCATCATCTGGTTTTTGACGATTTAATAAAGCAATGGCTAAATTTTGTTGTGCTATATTCCATTTGGGGTTTTCTTGGGCAAGTTTCTCAAAAGTAGAAACAGCTTTGGTGTAATCAAACGAGCCCATTTCTCCAACACCCTTATTATTTAAACTAATGGCTTGAGGCGAGATTTTAACTGTATTTTGAGGTTGTTTTAGCTTTTGGCTTTTGCTAGGTAAATCTTGTTGTTCATTACATGCATTTAATAGCAAGAATGAAATAAGGATAAGAATAATTTTTTTACTTTTTAGCATAGTTAATTCGTTGGTTTAATGTATCAATTGTTGGAATAGAAGCATTTATTTTAAGTTTATCTTGTTGGTTATACTGATAAGCCTGCTGGCGAAAATGGGCTATTGTGTCGTGACCTTTTCGACGTTTTTTTTCCTCTCGTATTGCTGTTATATCAATGGGTGCAACCACAATTTTTTCACCTGCACTTTCTCCCGCACTGGCTAATATTCTGCCATCAAAATCGACAATCATCGAACCTCCTGGCCATGAAAATGGTGGATAATGCTTTAAGCTGGCTCCTTGATTTGCCGCTACGACGTAAACCATGTTTTCAAGTGCTCGTGTACGGTTAACTAAAGACCACCATTCCATCGGCGCTGTATTTCCCCATGGATCCATATAGGCTGATACTCGATTTATCACATCTGCACCTGCAAAAGCAATTTCACGGATGCATTCAGGAAAAAGCCAATCATAACAAATAGCGACTCCAAGTTTACCAATTTCAGTGTCAATCACTGGAAATAGTGGTTCGTCATAATTTTCTAAATCTGCTGGGGATGTATGAACTTCCCAAGGAATCCACGTGTTAACTTTACGGTATTTAGATAAGATGCCAGTAGGACCAATAAGCAGAGTTGTATTAAATACATGTCCAGGATACTTATTATCTTTCTCTAAAAAACTAGCCGTTTGAATGAAGATACCGTATTTTTGGCATAATTTTTGGTATTGAGTAGTATATTGATTGGGCAACTCAACAGCTAATTTGTCGTGAATTTCTTTTGTTGTCTGATAAATAGGAACTTGGTGACCAAATTCTGGTAAAACAAAAAGCCGCACATCAAAAAAGGGCTCATACCCTAATACGGTTTGCTCAATCAATGAACACATTGCATTGCAACGACTGGTTATTTCACTTCGAGATTGAGGTGCAGGAAAGTCTGTTTGAATGGTTGCAGCGTAATATCTCATTTGCACAATAAATAATAAAAGGCAATTTTAGCATAGACTTTATTGACTATGAAAGGATAATAGCACTAAAGAAAAATGCAATCTTTTATAGTTGATATATCATTCGAATAGTTTTAGTGAGTTTAGTGGTAATTCCATATTTTGAAGGAGGATCATACTTCCATTTTCTAACCGCTTTTAATGCACTGTTATCGAAAACATGTGAGTTTCTTTTAGTTTTAATAACTCGTGCGCCTATAACTTTTCCTGATGAATCAATAGTAATTTCAACATCAACCCATCCTTCTGCTTTTTTTCTTGCTGCTTTTGCAGGATAAACAGGAGCAACATTTTTTATCTTTTTCCATTTATAAGTTGAATTAGAAGTTTGTGCTGTTTGAGGT
>JALWML010000593.1 GCA_027083915.1 Lysobacterales bacterium
TTGTCGATAACTTTGCTGCCACTATTAAGCTTAAAAAACTCAAAGTGAAAATAATTGAAGAAGACTGGTTGCAAGTCAAAGCACCAACAGCCGTCGTTTCGGTTGCTTTGAGTAACTTAATTGGCAATGCTATCAAGTATACACCCCAAGGAACAATTCAAATTATTTTAAAAGAAGACCGTGTTTTAGTGGTGGATCAAGGCACGGGCGTAAGTAAAGAAGAATTGCCAAAGTTATTTGAGCGGCATTTTAGAGGCGATGCGGTAACAGCAAAAGGCTCTGGATTGGGTTTAGCTATAGTCAAACGATTGTGTGAGTTGTATAATTGGGACATTGTAATTCACAAAAATGATGGCAGTGGCCTTACTGCTGAACTAATATTCACCAAATAAAAGAGAGCTTATAGCTCTTGTAATACAAAAATATACTGAAGAAACAACATGAAAAATATTTTATTAATCGTTGCCTTACTCTTATCAAAATTAGTTATAGCTCAAACGGTTACTGTACCAAAACCTCCAAAAATAGATGCAGATAGTTATCTTTTGATGGATTTTAATTCTGAAAAGTTATTGGTGGCATTTAATGTTGACAAGCAGGTCGAGCCAGCTAGTATTACCAAAATGATGACGGCTTATGTAGTGTTTTCTGAACTTAAAGCCGGAAACCTCAGTTTAGAAGATAAAGTATTAGTGAGTGAAAAGGCATGGAGAACTGGCGGTTCTAAGATGTTTATTGAAATCAATAAACGCATATCAGTTGATGATTTAATACATGGTATGATTATTCAATCGGGAAATGATGCCTGTGTTGCATTAGCTGAACACATTGCAGGAAGTGAAGAAACTTTTGCAGACTTAATGAATCAACACGCAGCTAAATTAGGTATGACAAATTCGCATTTTATGAATGCAACTGGATTGCCGACCCAAAACCATAAAATAACGGCAATGGATGCAGCAAAGTTAGCCAAGGCTATCATTGTGAATTTTCCTGAGTACTATGAGATATTTTCTCAAAAAGAATTTACCTTTAATAAGATAACACAGCATAATCGCAATACATTATTGTGGAGAGATCCGTCCGTTGATGGATTTAAAACTGGTCATACGCAAGCAGCGGGTTATTGTTTGGTTTCTTCAGCGAAACGCAATGGCATGCGACTGATTGCGGTAGTAATGGGGGCTAAATCGCAAAAAGCCCGCGCCGATGAATCGCAAAAACTATTTAATTATGGTTATCGCTTTTTTGAAACAAATTTATTGTATAAAGGAAACGAAAAAAGAGTTAATATTGAAGTGTGGAAAGGAGATTTAGAGAATGTTGATTTGGGTTTGGCTAAAGATCTTTATATCACTATTCCTCGCGGTCAATATAAAAATTTAAAAGCCAAAGTAGATATGCCCAGTTATGTTGAAGCACCGATACAAAAAGGACAAAAGATTGGTACATTAAATATAAATCTTAATGGAGAGCTCGTTGCATCTCGTGATCTTGTTGCACTGAAAAACATACCAGCAGGTGGTTGGTGGACGCGTACCACTGATAGCATGGGATTATGGTTCAAATCATTTGGAGATGATGATGACTGAGAAAAAAATAACACCTTTAGAAACATTAATCGAACAAAAAAAAGACAAAGCCGAAGGGTTAACTTTTCCGTGCCAGTATCCAGTAAAAGCCATGGGAGAAAATAGCCAAAAGTTTTTACAGGAGATGCTTTTTATTGCCCAAAAACATTGTCCTGATACACAAGAGTGCCATGTGCGTACTTCAGTCAGTAAAACAGGGAAATATCAATCGGTTACCATCACTGTTGATGTTGATTCACGTGAGCATCTTGAAGGATTGTATGGAGAAATAAAATCTCATAAAGACGTTAAATGGACACTGTAAAAGCAGCACCAATAAGACTAAACTATCTTGGCACTTGTGATTATGAACCTGTGTGGCACGCCATGCAGGATTTTACCGATAACCGTGATAAGCACACCCTTGATGAGTTGTGGATGGTTGAACATCCACCAGTTTTTACTCAAGGTCAGGCAGGAAAAGCCGAGCATATACTCAATGCTGGTGATATTCCGATAATACAAGTCGATCGCGGAGGGCAAGTCACTTACCATGGCCCAGGACAGATAGTTATTTATCCTTTGATTGATTTAAAACGCCATAAGATAGGCATTAAAGCCTTGGTTAATGGCATAGAAGAAGCGTTGATTCAAACTATGAAAGAATATGGTG
>JALWML010000594.1 GCA_027083915.1 Lysobacterales bacterium
ATCTATTTGTAGGAATATTTCTCTTGAATTTAAAGAATTTCCTAAAATCATAAAGCATTTTACCGATTTTCAAATTTAGAAAATTCTTTACAATGGGCACCATGTTATTGCAATGACGCGGTAACGAAATTTAACCAAATGGAGAATTAACATGAACAAATTATTATTAACAGCAATCACAGGATTAACCTTATTTAGCCAATCACTTTTTGCAGTGAATGTAAACACAGCAGATGCAGGAGCAATTGCTGAAGAATTAAATGGAGTCGGCACTAAAAAAGCCCAAGCAATAGTGGATTATCGCGAAGCAAATGGACGCTTCAAAACAATAGAGTCGTTAACTGAAGTCAAAGGAATTGGCCTAAAAACAGTGGAAAAAAACCGTAATGCGATTGAATTAACGGGGAAGTAAGGAGATAGCGAAAAGGATTTCTCAGTAAAAGGATTTTTTTAAACTAGGGAAGATAAAAGCCTGTGAGTTAGTGTTCACAGGCTTTTTATATGACTAGAGACCTTTGCACAACTCATGGAACGAGGAAAAAAGTTGTAAAAACCCCCACTCTGCGGTAAAAAATTCGCAAAAATCCTTATGGAAAGGATTTTCACGCTAGCCCACGAAGTGGGTAAGTATCAGGGATGATACGCATAAATAGCGAGCTATTCGACTCATTTTTTACCTTGATTGGAGCTTTTTCATTCTTTTTTCCACCGCCCCAGAGTTATGCAAAGGTCTCGTCTCTTGTGTTAGTTATTAGTGCTTTCAAAAATTTTATCTGCAGATGCAGCAATAAATCCTTGGTATAGTTTGCCACTACCCGGTAAAGGGTAACGCTTAGCAAATTCGTAAAAACACCCTGGGATGACATGTACTGAATTATCAAACTCAACACTGACAGGTGATGCCATTGTTGAGGATTGTTCGAGGTATTGCTCAGGCGTTCCTTTTATTAAGCCAGCTACTTGGTTTAATTTAAACCCATTTTCAAGGATAAAGTCATTTAAATCTTCTAAATTAAAAAAGGTTGTTAAATGGTTTAATGAAACGGTAAAGTGATTCGCGCGGTAGCCAAATACTGCCGTCCACGCAGCGTATTCACTCTCACGTAATAACTCGATATACTCTTCAAATGTTAGTCCCCATGTCCTGCCTGATGCAACGAACAACTCATTTTCTACCTCTTTATCAGAAATTTGAGCATCAATTTTCGCAACAATTGCTTGTAGGTTTTCGGAGAATAGTTCCGTCTTAAGTTCCGATATAAATACTTTTGGAAAGTCGATATGAGTGCTGTGTTCGAGGTGAATGGCATTGAGTTTTTTCTTGGCAAAATCGTATTCACCTATGATTTCATAACCTTTATCTAAAAATGTTTTAGCCAGTTTTAACATACCCAACTTAGGAGTGTTAAACGTTCTTAGCGCAATGTGGTCATTGACGACAGTTTCACCTCGTTTTTCCAGTAAGGTTTGAATTTTCTCTGCTTGTTCATTAATTTGAACGTATTGCTTCCAGAGGCGGTTGAATATATCTTGGACTGATAAGTTCATAATTAGGACTCATGTTTTCTAGTTGTTGATATTTTAGGTCTCCTTATTAGAGTTATTAATCTATTTTTGACTTTCAAAGCACTATTGAACTAAAATAGGTTGTCTTTTATTTAACAAAGGCAATATGGAAAATACGACTGATATTTCAACCATCATAAAATCCTATTATGATGCCAGCGACGAAGATGTTAAACGCATTCTTGCTATTTTAAATTCTCAAAGTTATAAACGTGCGGATGTTGATGATGACTTTATGGATTCTGATATTGCCAGACCCATGCGTTTGCAATTGGAATACCTAAAAGTTCAGAGTGTATTAGAAGCAAAAAAAATAGAGAAAACGATAGTTGTTTTTGGCGGTACTCGTGTTATCCAGCAAAAACGGGCAGATTTGCGTTTAAAAAAAGCACAACTTGCCGCAGCAGAAAATCCTCAAGATGAAAAACTGCAATACAAAGTTAAGGTAGCCCAACGGGTTTTAGCCAAAGTTAAATATTACCAACAAGCCCGTGAATTTGCTGCGATGGTTGCCCGTTATTCTAAAGAAAACTCCCACCCGCCATTACATGTCATGACAGGTGGTGGACCAGGTGTCATGGAGGCGGCTAACAAAGGAGCTTTTGATGAAGGAGCTGACAGTATCGGTCTTAACATTGACTTGCCATTTGAGCAATTTCCAAATCCCTATATTACAC
>JALWML010000595.1 GCA_027083915.1 Lysobacterales bacterium
ATAGAGACCTTTATAACCTATTAATAATGGTTTTAGCCAACTTTTAGGTTTTTATGAACTTTACTGTTGTATAATCTAATTCTATAGTTTTTACCCCCACATGGAGTTACAACATGAAAACTAATACGGTAAGTTTTATATTTATGACATTTGTCTTGTTGGCATTGCCTCAATATTCGTATGCTTGGTGGAACAGCAACTGGAACCACAAAGTTCCCATTACTGTTAACAACACCTCTACAACATCCGTCACTAACTACGAAGTCAAACTCACAATAAATTCAACCAATGCTCCTAATTTTACTTGGACTAATAATGGTGATGATATACGATTTGTTGACACCGATGATTTGACCCTAATCTCTCACTTTCTTGAAGATTTTGACGCTGTTGCCATGACTGCCATCGTTTGGGTCAGTGTTCCTGCTATATCCGCTGCAGGCAGTCGAGATATTAATTTATATTATGACAATGCAATAGCTGCCACAACCTCTAATGCGAGTTCTGCTTTTTCACAAACAGGAATAAAATACCACACTAAAAACTCTACTTTTGATCCCACAACTCAAGCCAGTGCTGACTCAACCTTTGAGTCAACTGCAGATGGTGTGGCTGGTTATGGTTGCACACATTTTGCCGATTACACGAGTATTGACAACCAAAACCAATTTGGTGTTGTTGGTTCAAATAATATGGAGATAATCTATACTTCTGAAATGTTTTTTAATGTACCCACAGCTGCGACATGGGAATTCAGATTCGGAGGAGATAGTGGCGATGGTGGTAGTATTTATGTTGATAATACGGTAATCGAAGAATTGTGGGCTCCAAATGGACTAGCAGATGATATGTGGTGGAGTAATTCATGGGCAAGTTATGCCACTTCACAAGAAATACTCTATGGAACTCAAGCCTTATCTACAGGATACCATGTCCTTCGTTATATAGGCTACGAACAATGCTGCGATGGTGGGGCAACCTTACAATTTAGTACAAATGCAGGAGCAACATGGCAAGCATTCAATACCACAAATCTTTCTATCGTCAGCCCTCAGTGTCCAGTTAACACAGTAACCTCAAACTTCGGTCCAGAGGAAACTTTTGATGTCACTATTGCCTATATTAACTCGACCCTTACTGGTGACACCTTATCCATTAACTGGATTAGCGAATCAGAAAACTTTAATGTTGGCTACAATATTTGGGTACAAAACAAATCCAACAAGTGGAGTAAAATTAATAAGAATCTCATTACCTCAAAGTCAATAAACAGTTTAATCCCTCTAGAATATAGACAAAATTTTCAACTGGATAAAGATATTATTAAATTCCAACTCTCTACCATCAATACCAGTGGTCATGAAGATTTTTATCGAAGCTATGATTTTAACAAAGCCTATGGTACAAAACCCAAAGAACAAAAAATAAATTGGGCACAGATTCAACAAGAAAATAAACAATTACGTCATATTGCAAACATCAACAAATCGGCTAACAACGCAACTAGCATTATCAACATCCAAAGTAAGAACGCTGGATTAATGCGTATTTACAATTCAGACTTATTGCCTTTAGGCTTTGACTTAACTAACTATGCAGATACTGACATTGCCATTTCTCACAAAGGAATTGCTATTGCTAGAAACATACTAACTGACAAAACTACTGGTGAAAAATACATTGATTTTTTTGTCAAACAAGCTAACCCTACTGACTCTCTTTATCTTAACCATTCTGTTTATCAGTTAAGTATAGACTCTCAGCTTGCCAAAGAGGCATCAACTAACAATGCCACGGAACCTCTTACAACCACATCTAATTATATTGAAACGATGCAAAGAAACAAAAACCTCACCTACAGCCTTGCCAGTACTTATGACGATCCATGGTTTGAGAAATTGCTCTATAACTCAGGAAATGGAGCCAATTATAGTATTGATTTCATATTAGATGAAAATATTCAATTACAACAGGATTTCTCTCTGGATTTAACGCTATTAGGTCTAACCAATTTTGCAGGAAACCCTCAAACCAATCCAGACCACCACTTGAAAGTATCTGTCAATCAAAATACAATCTACGATGAAAGAAGTGATGGGTTATTTGAGTGGAATATCAATACCATAATTAATGGTCAATTACTAACACATGGCAATAACACACTCACATTCGAATTAGTTAATGACACTGGATTTGCTGCTGATTTGGTTTATTTTGACAAATTAAAACTCA
>JALWML010000596.1:0-1923 GCA_027083915.1 Lysobacterales bacterium
TGGCGTAATCTAATTTTTGTTCAACTGTAAATGACAGTCTTTGTTTTCTTTGCTTTGACATTTTTATTACCTCGTTTTGCGTATTATAAGGCTAAAAATGTCTCCGAGTTTATTAGACCATTACAGGTCTACCACTACGTTAGTTCTGTTAAACCTGTCTACCTGAGGCCTGTCACCTTAAACCTCACACCTGATTTAAAAGCCAAACTTCTTCAAATCTATTGCATTTCCTACCCCAAATTCTATGCCTTCGGCTTTGAGCATTTCGTATTGGATTTCAAACTTTTCATCTTTGAGTGATATTTTGCCTTGGATATTGACGATGCGGTGCCATGGGAGCTTGTATTTTTTGCTGCAGGTGTGAATGAGACGTGAGACTCTGCGAGCATTGCGGTGATTGCCAGCAAGTAATGCAATTTGCCCATAGGTAGCAACTTTTCCTGCTGGAATGGATTGTATGATTTCTATGGCTTTTTCTGAAAATGGTGTCATTGGTATTTTTTTGGGTATAAAAAAACCCAGCGTTAACTGGGTTTTTTATTATTAATTTACATGATTAAAATGTCAATCAATTATACTTCTTCACCTTCGACTAATAGAGTAAATTTAGCATTTACATCTGAGTGGAATGAAAGTTCAACAATCACTTCACCAGCTTCACGAATGACGCCTTCTGACATGACTACTTCACTCTTATCAACAGGGAAACCATTTGCTGTTAACTTATCAGCAATTTCGCGTGGTCCAATTGAACCATACAATTTCCCTTCAGGTGATGCATTTGAAGTAATTGTAATTTCAAGTCCTTCAATAGACTCAGCACGTGCATTGGCCGCAGCTAATGAATCTTTTTCTTTTGCTATCAATTCAGCTTTACGCTCTTCAAAAATCTTTTGATTAGCTTCAGTTGCCATTGATGCCTTACCTTGAGGGATAAGATAGTTACGTGCAAAACCAGGTTTTACGTTAACAATTTCACCTAAATCACCAAGGTTTTGTACTTTTTGTAATAATATAACTTGCATTGTACTACTCCTTAATAATGTTGGTCACAGTATGGTAACAATGCGATGTAACGTGCACGTTTTACTGCTGTTGTTAATTGTCTTTGGTATTTAGCTTTTGTGCCAGTGATACGACTTGGAATAATTTTTCCAGTCTCACCAACATTTTGCTTCAATGTGTCTAAGTCTTTATAATCAATATGAGTAACGCCTTCTGCAGTAAATTTGCAGAAACGCTTACGGTTGTTTGTTCTTCTTCTACGTTGTTGCATTATTCTTCTTCTCCTGAACCTTTAGTTTCTTTAACTTCAGGTTTCTTATCAGCAGTTTTTTTGTCCGCATGTTTTTTGTTATCTTTATCATCTTTTTTGATGAGCTGTGAATCTTCTGTTACAGCAGCTTTCAATTTAATAACCATGTGGCGTAAAACAGCATCATTGAATCTAAAAGCTTCTAGAATTTCTTCTAATGGCTTTGTAGTACACTCAATGTTAAGTAAATAGTAATGTGCTTTGTGAAGTCTCTGAATTGGGTAGGCTAACTGTCTACGTCCCCAGTCTTCTGAACGGTGAACGGTGCCACCATCTGCTTCAACCATGGCACGGTATCTTTCAACCATGGCAGGTACTTGTTCGCTCTGATCAGGATGAATCAGAAATACGATTTCGTAATGTCTCATTTATGTCTCCTTATGGATTTAAAAAGCCACCTACTTTATTGTTTGTAGTGCAGCAAGGATTCGATTTTATTAATCGAGCGCGGATTATAACGGTTTTGAAGAAAGAATCAACATAATTAGGTGTTTATGTCACGATTAATAAGATACTCACAGCAACAAAGACAAATAGTGCCAACCAATTGATTATGAGGCTATACCTCGTGTTTGCTAAAAACTTTTGAGCTCCTTTTGCTGCCAACC
>JALWML010000596.1:1933-2229 GCA_027083915.1 Lysobacterales bacterium
CCAACCAGCCAATAAAGGAAAAAACAACTAAAGTAACGATAATAAATAACATTCCTAAAATTAATAAACGTCCTTGATATCCTGGACGATCTAAGTTGGCAAATTGTGGAAAAAAAGCAAGGAAGAACATAAGAACTTTGGGGTTTGAAACATTCATAATAAAACCCCGCAAGTAATAATTATCAACTGGATTTTCTTGTTTTAAATTAATGCCATCATGCCGATGAATAAAGGTTTTATAGGATAAATATAACAAATATGATACTGCAAATATTTTAAGAGCCAATAGTCCATAC
>JALWML010000597.1 GCA_027083915.1 Lysobacterales bacterium
ACTTACCATGGCCCAGGACAGATAGTTATTTATCCTTTGATTGATTTAAAACGCCATAAGATAGGCATTAAAGCCTTGGTTAATGGCATAGAAGAAGCGTTGATTCAAACTATGAAAGAATATGGTGTAATCGCTAAACGCAAAGATAAAGCTCCTGGTGTTTATGTTGACGAAAAAAAAATTGCATCACTTGGGTTACGCGTGCGAAAGGGGTGTACATTCCACGGCTTAGCCTTTAATATTCGCATGGATTTAGAGCCCTTTTCTCGCATAAATCCCTGTGGTTATGCAGGACTTGAAGTCACACAACTCAGTGAACTAAATCAACTAGTTGACTTTAATAAGGTTCAAGAATTATTAATAAAAAAACTCTGTGAAGTACTTAATTTCACAGTAATAAAAAAGTAAAGAGAGCAAGATGACAGAAACTATACCTTTAATCATTGCAGGCAAAAAACAACTCGGCGAAGACAAAACTAAACGTAACCGTGCTGGATTTGATACAAGCGCACCAACTCTGCGAAAGCCTGATTGGATACGTGTGCGTTTACCAGTAGGTAATGCTGTTGCTAAATTGAAGCAAAAGATTAGCAACAATGCATTGGTGACAGTCTGTGAAGAAGCCAGTTGTCCTAATATTCATGAATGTTATACCAAGGGAACGGCTACTTTTATGATTCTTGGCGAGGTGTGTACACGCCGTTGTTCTTTTTGTGATGTGGCGCATGGTAGACCTTTACCTGTAGATATTGATGAGCCAGCCAATCTAGCAAAAACCATAGCGGAAATGGGGTTACGCTATGTTGTTATTACTTCGGTTGATCGAGATGATTTAAAAGATGGAGGAGCGCAGCATTATGTGGATTGTATAAAAGCTGTTCGTGAGGCTTGCCCTACAATAAAAATTGAAATCCTTACTCCAGATTATCGTGGAAAAGGACGCATGGATGTGGCATTGGATATATTGGCACAAGAATTGCCTGATGTCTTTAACCATAACTTAGAAACGGTTCCACATTTGTATAAAACCGTTCGCCCTGGAGCGGATTATCAGTGGTCGTTAACTTTATTGAAACGTTTTAAAGAAAACCATCCTGAGGTGTTAACTAAATCAGGCATTATGGTGGGGTTGGGAGAAACTTATCAACAAGTTCAAGAGACGTTGCGTGATTTAGCAGACCATAATGTTGACATGATAACTATAGGACAATACCTGCAACCAACCAAGCATCACCATCCCGTGATGTATTACTGGACACCACAAGAGTTTAAAGACATCGAAGAATATGGTTATTCATTAGGGTTCACCCATATTGCCAGTGGTCCACTGGTTAGGTCCAGTTATTTTGCTGATAAATCTGCTGAAGAGGCGGGTGTTAAAGAATGAAGCTGTTGCTTCTATTAGTAACACTTTTGTTTAATAGTTTAAGCCTGTCGCGGGCACAAGAAATTGAAGACTCTGTCGTCAAAGTTTTTGCTGCTAAACAGTCACATAATTATTTTGAACCGTGGAAAAGTAGCAGTATTCGCCGTTCATACGCCACAGGGTTTATAATTGACAACAATAGAATAGTGACCAATGCTCATGCCGTTTCAAATGCACGCTATATTCAGATACGATTTGGTAATAACCCTAAGAAACACGATGTTAAGTTGGAGTATCTCTCAGAGGACTATGATTTAGCGATATTGAAATTTGTCGATAAAGAGGATCTGCCGAGAGTCACACCATTGAAATTTTCTGAGTCATTAAAGCTGAAAGAAAAAGTAGTGGTCTATGGCTATCCAGTTGGTGGCGACAAACTGAGTATTACTGAAGGCATAATTTCACGAATTCAGTTGCACAAGTATGCTTTTTCTCAAAAAGAATTCACAACGATTCAAACAGATGCAGCCATTAACCCAGGAAATAGTGGTGGTCCAGTTTTGATAGATGGCAAAGTTATTGGCATTGCCTTTCAAGGGGTAAGCCGTGCCAATAATATTGGTTATATGATTCCATCTCATATAGTCAAACACTTTTTGGATGATGTTAAGGACAAATACTATGATGGTATACCGACTTTAGGGGTTAAATGGCGTTCATTAGAAAGTAGCATTCACAGAAATATGTTGGGTATGCAAAAAGGCGAAACAGGTGTATTAGTCAAAAAAGTCAATCAATACATGCCGATTAAAGATGTATTGCAAAAGAATGATGTCATACTCAAAATAGAAAAATACAAAAT
>JALWML010000598.1 GCA_027083915.1 Lysobacterales bacterium
ACTGGAGGAAATTATGAAATGAACTCCAGCATTGGACAAACCGATGCCAGTAGCTCACAAACAGGTGGTAACTACAGCCTTAATGGAGGGTTTTGGCATAAAGCCAATACAACACCACAAGCCGAATTAATTTTTACAAACGGATTTGAATAATCCAGGAGAATATGATGAAAAAACAAATTTTATTAACCTTATTGCTAACATCACTTTCATGTATGGCAGAAAACAACTCTTCTCAAAGCCCTTTTGAAGGCTATAGTGAGAATCAAGAATCTAATGAAGGACAATTACCTTTTGCCGCTGTTGGGAGTGGTTTTAATTATCAAGGTGAATTATTAAATGCAGGTGTTGCTGTCAATGGGAATTTTGACTTTGCTTTTATGCTATATGATTCCCCAGTTAATGGCAATCAAATTGGCAGTAATGTCATAAAAGGCAATAGACCTGTTAATTCAGGTTTATTCTCCCTTGAAGACATTGATTTTGGAGATGCCGCATATTCAGGAGATGAGTTATGGTTGTCTGTGACAGTCAGAGAAACAGGCAATCCCGGCAGTGAGACCACTTTGAGCCCTCGACAGAAAATAAATGCAACGCCTTATGCTGTTCAAGCCGATTTTTTAAGTCCATTAAATGATATTTCGATAGGTACAACGACCAGTACCCACAGACTAACTGTCCAATCAAACCTTGATACTCAAGTCCTTCGTTTAATAGGACCTAGCACCGCTGGGTCTGGAGCTCGATTAAATTTTGGAGATGGTCAGTTCGTTTATATTGCTGAGCCTACTGATGACAATTTAACCATGCATGCTACAAGGGATATAACACTGGATGGAGATGTTAAACAACCAATCACAACGAATGGAGTTATGAAATATATGGTTCATTCAATTTGCAGTCTAACTCCGACTATCGTGCGTTCATATAATGGCGTTTCTACTGCAGCAATCACAATAGCAAATGGAGCTACATATCCTTCAACATGTCGATTTAAGTTTCCAGAACTAATCAGTAACAGATATTTTCAAGTAACAGCTATGGGTGCTACAAACACAACAGGACAAGGTGTTAGTTGCCATGTATTATTTGGAGTATCGCAACTAGGAGATACATTAGAGTGTACATCATTTAATACATCTAATGGTACTCCTCAAAATGGAAACATCATGATATTAGTTTACTAGGGTATATTAAAAAATTAAATCTCATGACAACACATTACAATAAAATAAAAGATATAAAAAGTGGCATCTACTGGCTAAAATCCGGTTGGGGTATTTTTAAATACAACCCAATTACTTGGATTGCCATTTTATTAACTATTATTGTAACTTTAGGCTTATTGAATAATTTCTTGATAGGCAAATTTATTGCTATGATTGTTGCGCCTTTCTTGGTTGGTGGTGTTTACCTAACTTTGGATAAATCCAATCAAGGCAATAGCATTTCATATTTAGGATTATTTTCAGCGCTTAAATCAAATGATTTCAAGAAACAACTTTTAGTGTTAGGCATTATCGGTATGGGTGTTGTGGCGTTGGATTATATTTTTCATCACTTTTCGTTATTTACTCACCAAATGCGACGTATTAATAAAGAAATTCATGGACACCCTTATGTCACTTACACACTTGGTGGTGTACTTAGTAGGATTATCAATACCTTGTGGGGTATAGCTCTGTCTTTTTCCATACCATTAGTGGTGTTAAGAAAAGCTAAAACACTAACTGCTTTAAAAATAAGTATAACCGCTTTTTTACATAATTTCATGCCCTTGTTTGTTTATTATATTATGTTGATAATCCTTATTTTTATATCAATCATACCTTTTGGCTTGGGCTTGTTTATCTCCCTGCCCGTTATATTTTGTTCTAGCTATTTTGTATTTACTGCTATTTTTAAGCAATGCACCATTCAAAATAATTCCGAAAAAATCTTAGAGGACTACAAAGACTAATATGAAAATCTATCAACTTATTTTACTCAGTAGCAGTATTTTTTTATCTGCATGTGGCAACGATTCTCCAAGCAATCAAAAAGCCCTTGTTCCATCACCAACATCCACACTAACTACCTATATGGACAAACAAAAAGTTTGCGAGATTATCGACACCAAAACCATACAAGAAGTAATGCAAATACAATCACCCATAGAAACACGTGTAGAAAATTATCGTAGTTTTTATATCTGTAATTATTCATGGGAAGGCAAAGAATACGG
>JALWML010000599.1 GCA_027083915.1 Lysobacterales bacterium
ATTGCAAAAGAATTAACCATTGTCCCCGTAGGGTGGGCTCTGCCCACCGATTTAAAACTATTTGCTTTATTAAAATCTCTAAAACACAAATGCAAAAAAAAGAGTTTTACAATTAAAGAGCCAACTTTTAAACTGTAATCAAACTTCAAGTGATATAACAAAAAAAAAACGATAAAGATTTAACACTTAACAAGGTAGATTTTAACAAAAGTGTATCCGCCTCCTATAACTCAAAAAAATAACTGGTTAAACTATGGAACATGATATAGGTTATATGCAAGTGCAAATGCGTCTTTATAGAAATGATGAATTATTTGAAGAATTTGCAATTAATACGTTCGATGAATGTTTTTGTGTAAAAACCATGTTGATTTCTAGTGAACATAAAGCTATGGTAGATCCTGCTGATGAAAATAAAAAAGTTGTTCAGGTAATAATTAAAGTTTTTGATGAAGACTATACAATTACAATGCTAATTCCAGTTCACCAGTCTGATAAATGGGAAGTAATAGTTGTTTCAGATGAGTACACCATTGGATTTTATTGCATTCTTGGGACACAATAAAATTTAGAGCAAAATGAATGACTACAATAAACCAATGGCTTGGCTGGCCAGATAAGATATCTGTTAACTGTCCTATGTGTGGCAGTAAGGCTGATGTTATAGACCTTAAACAAATAATTATAAGAATAGGACCATCGACTCGACCCAAAGAAAAGCAATATACTGATTATTTTAATGCAAATGTGAGTTGTTTAAACTGTGGTTTAACAAAACAAAAGAAGTTTCAATGGCCAGTAGATGCATATTATCAAGGTAATGTTAAAGGCAAAGTTCTTTGGGCTTGGAATCTAGAACACGCAAAAGTGATAAACGAATTTATTTCATCTACGAGTAGATATTATAGAAAATATAAATTTTCATCATCCTTGTATCATTTGCCAGAACATTTTAAGTTATCAAAAAATCGTGGTGCATGTCTTAAAACATTAGATAGAATGATAACTAGGGAGTCATAACAAGTTTAAGGGGGCTAGTTTATTGAGGGAATATCAATACCCTTAAACCCACATTCCCATTACAAAACACTAATCAAACATATCCTCAATAATCGCCTGTTGCGGTTTAAGTCCTAACCAAGCCCAAGTTTTTTTGGTGGCTTGTCTGCCGCGAGAGGTTCGCATGACATAGCCTTGTTGGATAAGATAGGGTTCGACTACGTCTTCTAATGTTCCGCGCTCCTCACTTAGTGCTGCGGCTAAAGAGTTAATCCCAACAGGGCCTCCATCAAATTGTTCGACTAGGGTTGTGAGTAATCTTCTATCCATTTCATCCAAACCGTTTTCATCCACTTGTAACATGGTTAAGGCTTTATGGGCAATCTGTTCTGTAATGATGCCATCGCCTTTGATTTCGGCATAATCACGCACACGGCGCAATAATCGATTCGCTATTCTTGGCGTACCGCGCGCACGTCTGGCAATTTCTATGCAACCATTTCCATCGGCTGCTATATTCAAAATTTTAGATGATCGCGAAACAATTTCTGTCAACTCCTGAACATTATAAAACTCCAATCGTTGCACAATACCAAATCGATCACGCAAAGGTGAGGTCAACAACCCTGCTCGTGTGGTTGCGCCTATCAAAGTAAAAGGTGGCAAATCCAATTTAATCGAGCGTGCCGCGGGCCCCTCGCCAATCATAATATCAATTTGAAAATCTTCCATCGCGGGATAGAGAATTTCTTCGACATTGGCAGATAGTCGATGAATTTCATCAATAAACAACACATCATGCGGTTGTAAATTGGTTAATAATGCCGCTAAATCTCCTGCTTTTTCTATCACAGGCCCTGATGTTGAGCGCATGGAAACGCCCAGTTCATTGGCAATGACATTGGCAATAGTTGTTTTGCCAAGTCCCGGAGGACCAAAAACCAACACATGGTCTAATGCTTCGGATCGCCTGCGAGTGGCTTCTATAAACAAGCCCATTTGCTCTTTGAGCGGAATTTGCCCAATATACTGATCTAAATTTTGTGGACGAATACTGGCTTCAATCAAGCTTTCTTGGTCGTTTTCAAAATCAGCAGAAATCAATCGTTCATCCATTAACTGGCTCCTTTATGTTGCAAACACAAGCGTATAATTTCTTCTGCACTCATGCCATCTTTGGCAATTTGTTTGATAAGCATGTTGACTTCTTGTGGTCTAAAAC
>JALWML010000600.1 GCA_027083915.1 Lysobacterales bacterium
TTTGCCATAACGCACCTCACCAAAGGCTCGAATTTTTGTGCCTGCAATCATCTTGGCGCGTTGCGAATAAAAGAAATTAAAAAACTTTAAGGCAATGGTATTGGTGCCATCATCAATTTCACACACCAACATAGGTTTGCGTGAGTTTATCTGATAGGTCTTAACAACCTCTCCCTCAATTAAAGCCGTCTGCCCAAAGTTCAGTTGGTTAATAGCAGTAATTTTTGTCTTATCTTGGTAACGAAGTGGTAAATGAAACAACAAATCAATGACTTGATTAATGCCCAACAACGCCAATTTTTCAGCCGTCTTTATTCCAATTCCTTTAAGTTCTGTTAATTTCATAAATGTAATGACTGTTTAAATAATCCACTTTGGTTTTTCGCCAAAATAGTTTACCAAGAAATCAATCAAGCTTCTAATCTTTCGACTCAAATGGCGTGTTTGTGGATAGATTGCATGGACGCCAATTTCTGGTGTTTGGTGGTGTTTAGGTAATATCTGAATCAAATCGCCTAATTGAATTTCTTTATAACTGATGAAATCGGGTGTGCTAATAATGCCTAAGCCTTCCACAGCGCACTGTGATAAATAGTCACCATTGTTAGAAATTATGGTGCTGGGTAAATTAATTTGTACTTTACGGTCTTGTTCGTCAATAAAATGGAACACGCCAGATGTATTTCGATAATGCAGTTTATTGTGCCCATGCAATAAATCCGATGGTACTTGTGGAGTCCCATGTTCATCTAAATAACTTTGAGAAGCGACAAGTAATGTTTTGATGCTTGTGATTTTTCGTGCCATCAAGTTTGAATCATCCAGTTTACCAATACGGATAGCGAGATCATATCCCTCATTAATCAGTGATATTTTGCGGTCATTAAAGTCAATTTCAAATCTGATTTCAGGGTGTAAACGGTTAAATTCATTAATAGCTGGTGCTAAATGCAATAAGCCAAATGATAATGGAACTGCTATCTTGACTGAGCCAGAAAGAGCCGTTTGTTTATTTTGTAAGGTTGATTCAACCTCAATTACATCATCTATGATTCTTTTACATTCGCTATAATAAGCTTTGCCATTGTCGGTTAATATTAATGAACGTGTTGTTCTGTTTAATAAAGTAATGCCTAAACGTGACTCTAAATTAGATAAGCGTTTGCTCATGGCAGATTTGGCAATATTGAGTTGATTGGCCGCTTTGGTAATGCTACCAGCCTCGACAATCCTCACAAAGGCCTGCATGTCTTCAAATTTATTCATTTTTTACTGTCCAGTTCGCTCTATAAATACGTAAGATGGGCCCAGCCCATCATCTTTAATCTAACTTATACTCAAACCATGATGGGCGGGGCCCATCTTACAAGCACGCTATCTCTTCATTGTTCTCAATAAGAGAACTGTAAGTTCCTATTATGGCTATTTATCATTTAAAAAGCAACGATATAATGGACACATTAAATAACTAAACGAATAATTATGAACAACACAATACTACACATAAATGCTAGCGCACAAACAGGTGCATCACGATCAAGAAAGATGTCTCAACATATTGTTGACTATTATAATCCACAGTATACAAACCAAATCATTGTACGTGACTTAAACCAAGGTATTGCCTTTGTTGACGAAACGTGGGTAGGGGCAACATTTACACCAGTTGAGAATCGAAACAATGAGCAGTTAGACAAATTAGGGTTCTCAAACAATTTGGTATCTGAATTAACGGATGCACAAACCATTGTTATTGGTACGCCAATTTATAACTTCACTATTCCCGCATCATTCAAAGCGTGGATAGATATGATTTGCCGTGTGGGTTTAACCTTCAAATATTCCCAAACCGGACCAGTTGGTTTATTAGAAAACAAAAAAGTCGTTATTGCTATCGTTTCTGGTGGTGTCAAAATTGGGTCAGATTATGATTTTGCCTCCCCTTATTTAAAGCACATATTTGGATTTGTAGGCATCACAGATGTGACCATCGTAGATACCAATTCCTTTGATTTAGAAAAAGAAAGCAATGTTATCCAAACGCAACTCGCAGAAGTGTTGTCATGAAAGCTGAAAAAATCTATAAATAAGTCCGCGAAGTTATGCAAATCGTCAACGGTCAACAAACTTCAGATGGTGATGGTGTACAACTCACTCGCATGATTGGTTACCAATCTTTAGATATGCTCGATCCATTTTTGTTGATGGATGCAT
>JALWML010000601.1 GCA_027083915.1 Lysobacterales bacterium
ACCTCAAAATGAGCTAAATCTCCTGCCAAATGAAAGGTTTGCTTTTCAGCCAATGAATGATTAATATTTGCCGTGTTTGAATTAGCAGAGCGTGGTGCTTGGGTTAAATCAGGATCAATGTTATCTTTATCAAATGTATTAGGCGCAACAGTCACATCAGGATCAACACTAACTGCCCTTGTTTCATCCAGCTGTGGTTGTATCAATTGCCAATCACATAAGCTACATCTCAAGGAATTTATACTATTTTGATGGTGGCATTGTGGACACAGTGCGTTTAATTTATTAGGCATCGGATTATTATTAATTATATTTTTATTATCTCTGCTTAGATTATGCCACAGTAGTTTCTCAACAATCCAAATTTTCTAAAAAAATATTTCAATAAAATACCTATGTTATGAAAAACATACCGTTTGATTACGTCCCTGCTCTTTTGCTTGATAGAGTGCCTTATCAGCATCCTCAAATAATAACAAAGCTTTTTTTCCATGAGTTTTTTTGTAGCTTGCCACACCAATACTAACGGTTACTTTAATATTCTGCCCATCTTTATTTATACTTTCACTTTCAATGGCCTTACGTATGCCTTCTGCAATATGTTTGGCCATTTTACAATTTGTATTAGGAAGAATAACAACAAATTCTTCTCCGCCAAATCGCCCTGCCATATCATCCTCTCTAATATGCGCTGTTAATATCGATGAAAATACCTGCAGTACTTGGTCACCTGTGGTGTGTCCGTAAGTATCATTAACTTGCTTAAAATGATCCAGATCGAGAATCAAAATAGACAATTCTTGATTTTTATCTTGCGCTTGTTTTATCTCTTGCTCTAAACCTTCATCAATATGTTGCCTAGTAAATAATTGAGTCAGGTCATCAGTAATGGCGCGCTTATACAAGAGCGTATTATGCAATGCAATACTCGTATGCGCTGCGTAGGTGGTTAGAAAGGGAATCTGCTGCACATCGAAATTGTGTGGTAATTGTTGATTATCCAAATAGATAACGCCAACAACGGTTTTGTCTTGTACCAGTGGAATCACAGCAATACTGCGCCCTCCTCCATGTTTCACATCTGCCAAATCTTTTAGAGTCGAATTAAGTTTCGAATCACCTATGATAATCACCTCATTTTGTTTAAAGCAGCTTTCTACCAAAGTTTGACTGTATGATTTTATACCTTTATCATCATCTGACCATGAGATGTCATTAAAATACCGCTCTGCATAAATTTTATAGTGAGATTGATCACGCAATACCACAAACCCTCGCTCAGCATTCAGCACCTTACTAACTAAATTTAGCGATGTTTTAAGTAATTCACATAGCGTAAGGCTGCGATTGAGTACATGACTAATTGAATTAAGGATTCTTTGTTCTTTAAGTCGACGTTCTTGTTTACCAATAAGTTGCAACAACTCTTCATTAATATTATTAATCAACTGGCTATTGATTGTGTTATCACCAAAGTTTTCTTGTAATAATGATTGTAACTTTACTCGAAAATCATTTATTTCTGAGGATAAACCTATATCGTCGTTCACGTGTGTCGAATGAAAAACTGTCTGCATCATTTCTTGAGATTCATCTTCACGTCGTATCTCATACCACATGCTCAAGTTTCCTAATCGAATCTCGGTATCTGCATCAACTATTTTGAATTCACCTGCTTTTAACCTGACATTTCCAACCCAAGAACCATAACTGGAATTAACATCTTTTATGCGAAGACTACCATCTTCCCATGACAACTCTATGTGGTTACGTGAAACACTGTTGTTGAAAACTTCAATATCTGCCTTTTTAGAACGTCCGATAGTGATTTTATTTTTTGTCATTAATAAAGCTTCGCAGTGCAACTCTTTGTCGCTATCTATCCACGAAAGGTAGTGGTTAGTAATTTGTGTCATGACAAAACCATTAATACAGAAGTCAATATAGTAACATTAATAAAGTTCTCGTTCAATCGTGTAACTTTTTCAATTCAAAATGAAGCGAGAGTAATGTCATTAGTCATTTTTGCTGACATAAAGACCTTTGCATAATTAGTGTGACGTGTTAAACAGTTGTAAAATCCGCCACTTATCGTTACGAAATTTGCTAATAGCGCGCTAGTAGACTGCATTTCGTGTCTCAATTGGCAAATTTTCCATTCTTTTTTCCATCGCCACATAGTTATGCAAAGGTCTCGCACAATATTTAAAA
>JALWML010000602.1 GCA_027083915.1 Lysobacterales bacterium
ACCACATATGTTAATCATGACAGCAACGCCGATACCACGCACCTTGGCACAAACGGCATATGCTAATCTTGATATTTCGGTAATTGATGAACTACCACCTGGGCGACAAGAGATTTCCACCTTGGTTATCTCCAATAACAAAATGCCGCAAATTGCCGAGCGTATTAAAGCCAATTGCCAACAAGGCGAACAAGCTTATTGGGTATGTACATTAATCGAAGAATCCGAAGTCTTACGTTCAAAAGCAGCAACCGATACTTATGAAGAACTCAAAGAGTGGTTTCCACAATTACGCATCGGTTTGGTGCATGGACGGCTTAAATCCGATGAAAAAAACACCATCATGTCGCAATTTAAATCCCATGAGTTGGATTTATTGGTGGCAACCACTGTTATTGAAGTCGGTGTTGATGTACCCAACGCATCTTTGATGGTGATTGAAAATGCCGAAAGACTCGGTTTATCGCAATTACACCAACTTCGCGGCCGCATTGGACGCGGCAATAAAAAGAGCCATTGTGTATTGATGTACCAAGCACCATTGGGAGAAGTGGCTAAGCAACGTCTCGATATTATGCGACAAACCAATGATGGTTTTGTGATTGCTCGAGAAGATTTAAAAATCCGTGGAGCTGGTGAATTATTGGGCAGTAAACAAAAAGGTGCAGTGCAATTTCGCTTAGCTGACTACGAACGCGACAAACCCATATTCCAAATGGCACAAAAACTTGCCGCACAATTAATCACACAATACCCACAGATTTGCCAAAAAATTATCGATCGTTGGGTGGTGGAACACGATGAAATATCGAATGTTTGACTTATTTGCGAAATGTAATTACAATGTAATCACTTTTAAACAATCAATAAAATGGTACAACTTATAAAAATTGGAAATTCTCAGGGCGTTAGAATACCAAAAGCATTAATTAAACAAGCAGAGCTTAACAACCAACAACTGCAATTTATTATAACTGACGAAGGGCTGTTAATTAAACCGTTAAAAAAACCACGCTCCTCATGGGAAAACTCAGTAAATGAAGCACAAAGTTTATACCAATTAAATGACGAAGAAAGTTTATGGCTTGATGCTCCCCTTTCTAGTGATGATGATTGGCAATGGTAACTAACCCACAAAGATTTGAAGTATGGTTAGTCGAATTAAATCCGACTCAAGGCAGCGAAATTAATAAAAGAAGACCTTGCGTGATTATTTCACCAGATGAATTATCACAACTTGCAACGGTTATTATCGCTCCAATGACGACAAAAGGATTCAAAATTGCTAGTCGGGTTGAAGTCACTTTTAAAGGCAAAACAGGACTGATTGTTTTGGACCAAATCAGAACAATTGATAAATCACGGCTCATTAATAAACTGGGCGCCATTAATTCCAATACCCAAATTCACGTGTGTGATGTTTTACAAGAAATGTTTGTTCTCTAAACACTATTCAGTTATAACGCTTTACGCGCTTGCAATATCCATTTATCACGGTCGAGTGGACTAACGCCTCTATATTTAGTCGTCTGTCCTTGCTCATCCGTACAAGGTAGGTAGGATGAAAGTTTGGTGGCTAATTTTACTTTGCCACCACTTAGCGATGCCAGTTTAATGGGGTATTTCATTGAGGTTGATGCAGGCATTGTGCCTGTTAGTGTAAAGCTTTCATTTTCGATTTTCGGACTATCAAATTGACCTCGCATTTTGGTGATGTCGCTGGTGATTGTTCCCAGTAAGTCCAATGATGCAGAAATATAAAAGTCTAAGATCGGTTCTAACAAGGTCGTACCAGACTCTGTTAAGCCATTGAGTACTGCCATTGGCGTGGCAATAATAAAATCACCTGATCGAGAATGCACATTGTGGTCTTCTCCTTCAACCAAGGTGATTTTACAGTCAGTCACTTGCCAACCTTTAATGCCTTGTGCCAAAGCTTTATCAATGGTTTGTTCAATTTCTTTTTGGTATTTAGCTGCCACGTCATTGACCGAAACTTCGCTGTGATAACTGACACCATTACCACGTTTGGCAGGTTCAATCTTAAGTTTCAAAATTGCCCAACACGGTTTTGGCATCCAATAACGCTCATAGCCATAACTTACAGCTAGTGGTGTTTCCTTGTAAATAACCGATGGTTCTGAAAACTCAGTTTCTAATCCATAACGTTGTAACAATTGTGCTTGCAAGATTTCTATTTGAATGGTTCC
>JALWML010000603.1 GCA_027083915.1 Lysobacterales bacterium
GTCTCAGTGCGGTTAAACAGGCAGACCGAATTGTGGTTATCGACCAGGGAGAAATCATTGCCAACGGCACGCACCAGGATCTGGTTAACAGCAATGAGCTTTATTTCAGACTTTATGGGATGCAGTAATTTTTTAAAAGTAGTGCGGCATGTTCTATTGTCAGTTAACGGTTCATATGTGCTATGTAACTGTTTCTTGCTCTATATCACAATCTTGAAAACCAGAACGGCAGGATGACAATTTTATTGAAAATTCTACTTATGAAAAGAATTATTTTTCGGGGGGATTACCAAACCTGGTCGAAAGAATCGGCCTTGACCATTTGGATCTAAAGACAAAGTTATTTCAGGGATGTGAAATTTTTCACCATCTTCAACTCTTACGCCACCATCATCGTTTTGACGAATGTAAAAAATTTCCTTTCCACAATCAGTGCAGTGACTGCTTGCACACCATGTATCAAGTTTAATTAATGATTGTCCACAATCACTACAATATCTTGGCTTATATTCTAAGATTTCTTCAGTCATAAATTACCTTAGCTGAATCTAGATTGTGTATATGATAGACTTAACGCTTTGCTCAGCGGCAATTTAAAGTGGCGCATTTTTGCGTAAGCAAAACAAGTGCCGCTTTAAATTGTCCGCTGGAGCTATTTGTTAAATTTAATATGTTTGCTTCTTAGGAAGCTTCATAAAAGCATCTACTAATTTATTGATTTCGCATTTACCTTGAAGCATTTCATTCAATATTTCATCTCGCTTCTTATCAAAGCCTGAATTATTAATTGGTGAATTATGTGGGGCAATAATAAAATTATATGGCGTCAAATAACGGACTCTAAGTTCTGCTTCACCATTTAAATCTACCGGTGAACCATCTATAACTGCTGCATTATCATCATATTCTGCCCGAGTTATAAATTTATCCTTGTATATCGCAAACTCTTCTCTAGCATACCCCCAATAATCCACGCTTTCTTCAATATAGGAATAATCATATAGTCCTGATGGTTTAGATGGTGCTACTTTTACATAGACAAAACATTGATAATACGAGCCGGGATTTATTGCAGCTATTTCTTCAATATTTAACTCTTCGAAATCCATTATCACAGTAGAGTCATCTACTCTCCTGAAGTTATCAATATGCAAATCCCCTGAACGCCACCACCAAATGGGAGTATGGTTCTTAAATACTATGGGGTCTTTTAATAATAAACCCAGTCTATCAACTGCTGTCTTAGGTTCCTTGAACCATTCTACTCCCCTAACCCCCGGAAAAGCGGAACCAAATCTTTTGCTAAAAAATTCTGTACTATCTTCATTTAGTACAGGCCTTGTATCTTCTTCAACAAAAGGATTTTTACCCAACTTGAGTTTTGGTTTTAACGGTACACCATGAATTTCATGCAGCAATTGCTTGAAGGAATTGTCAAATGCTTCGTCATTAGAAAAGTCGATATATAGCCTGCCAGCGAGGCAAGTTGGTGTTTTAATTTGTCGCTCTACATTTCGTACAATTGGGATGAACTTTTTAGAGTCCTGATTTTGTATAAGCTCTGCTGTTAGGATTGTTTTTTCATAACCAACTCCGCCAATACCATCATTTGCTTTGTCTATGTAATTTTCAGTACAAATAACTAAAACACGGTCTGTTGTTGTTAGACCTTTTTCCATAAATTTAGGGAGATTAGAGCCTAGTGCAAGCTCCCACTGGTCAAGCGTTGTTTCAATTCCATTGTCTACTAGCTTACATGCTAGCTTATATACCCAGTCCTTATGTTCATCATTATCATGTGAGTAAGATATAAAGACTTGAGGTGTATCTTCCATATTGTTCTCTCAGTGTTTTAAAAATTTAACGTCGCCCATCAGCGGCAGCAAAAAGTGGCGCGGCTTTTGCGTAAGCAAAAGGTGTGACGCTTTTTGCTGTCCGCTGGATGGGCCTCGTTAGGCAATTCGCCTTTAAAATTGGTGCGGAGGAAAGGACTTGCACCTCTCTACGTTTCTCCCGGATAAGGCAAATATTTTCACACATGCTGCTCTCTCATTTGGATTGGAAGTGTCCCACTATGGCTCAGCAGAAACGCCACCCCGCACCAAACGCATGAATTAACGATTGCATTGTTCATAAGCACCTCCGAAATGTTGAAAACGATTGCGAATGCACAAACTACCAACCCAAACAAGAAGCTCACATTTGCTTC
>JALWML010000604.1 GCA_027083915.1 Lysobacterales bacterium
TTGCCATGTCTGCCGGTGTTCGTTGGGGCACAACCACACTCAAAGGCGACTGGATTACTATGGAAGATGTCATGAGCCAATGCGCCATGACATATGGTGAAACCTATATGGCAGAGTTTACCGGTGAAGAGTTATTGCGCACGATTGAAAGTGTCGCCGACAACCTCTTTGATGAAGACCCTTACTTGCAATCAGGTGGTGACATGGTGCGCCTCGGTGGTATGGATTACACCATTGAACCCGCTAAACCATTAGGACAACGCATTACCGAAGCGCGTTTGGATAATGGTGAACTCATTGAAAAAGACAAGAAGTATAAAATTGCTGGCTGGGCAAGCGTTAGCCAGGCACCAAAAGGTCGTTTAATGTGGGATGTGGTGCGTGATTATATTGTAAACAACAAGTCTGAAGATAATGTCTTACGATTACCAAAAATCAATCTTCCTAAATTAATTGGTGTCAGTAAAAATCCAGGATTAGCAGATTACCCGGGTGAATTGGGTTAATCCAATATTTATCACCCTGTAAAACCTGAAAAGTTAAAACTTAATTTTTCAGGTTTTTTTATGCCGAATCTTTACAAATATCCAAGTATTTTTTTACCACCGTTGACATGCCTTGTTCGATGCACTCAATAGTCAAAACATGACCGATAGAGACCTCCAAGATGGCAGGAATGGTCAGGAAAGTTGCTAAGTTTTGTGAATCCAAATCATGCCCAGCATTAACACCCAAACCAAGTTCTTGTGCTTTTCTTGCTGCCAGTTGGTATTTTTGCAAAACCATTTGTTGTTCTTTTGTGCCATAGAATGACGCATACTCCTCTGTATACAATTCAATCCTATCCACACCTGTTTGCGCTACCAGTTCGACTTGATGCACTTCAGGATCTAAAAAGACCGCGCTACGCACACCATAATCACCAATCTCAACGGCCAATTCACTGATGCGCTTTTGGTATTTCGTCATATCCCAACCATGATCAGAAGTGACTTGATTAACACCATCGGGAACAAGCGTGCATTGATCAGGCTTGGTTTCGCAAATAATCTTCATAAAATCAGCCGACGGATAACCTTCGATGTTGTATTCAACATTGGGGTAATCTTGTAAAAAATCAGCCAGCTCATAAGCATCCTTGACGGTGATATGACGCTCGTCTTGTCGTGGATGCACAGTAATACCATGCACACCCAAATCAATAAACTTCTTAGCAAAGTTAATGACATTGGGAAAGTCTCTGCCACGTGAATTACGCAGCAGCGCTATTTTATTTACATTTACACTTAATTGAGTCATGCTATCATTTTACCTCTTTTCGTGGAAAATTTGAAACAAAATACAAAACGATGCCTAATACTATCACGCCCAAACTCATTAAGGCTTCTTGGGGTTTTTCTATTATGATGTAGATTAACGTCCAACCCATTAAGCATAAATACAAAATTGGGGTAATGGGATATAGCCATGTTTTATAAGGGCGAGGTAAATCAGGTTGAGTTTTTCGCAATACGATTACCCCAAGAACGGTGGCAAAGTTACTCACTCCTAAAGTAAAGCCAGCAAACACTAATATAAATTCAAACGATGAGGTCAGCACAAATAAGATACTTAAAGCCGACTGAAAAAGAATGGCATTAACAGGAATATTATTGGCATTGGTTTTTGCAAGAATCTTAAATAAGGGATAATCCTCGCCAATAACTTGGAAAGCACGCGGTCCTGCCATTGTCATGGCACTGACTGTTGAGATAAAGATGATAGACAAGCTTAAAGCTAAAATATAAGCACCTTTTTCGCCAAACACATAAGAAGCTGCAATATAGGCAAATTTTTCATTGCCTGCCATTTCACTTATTGGGGCGACATAAAGAAAGATGAAATTTAAAACGACATAGAGAACTGCCACGGTTAAGGTGCCAATTAATAAAACTTTGGGCAAACTCTTTTGTGGATTTTCGATTTCACTGGAAATATAGGTAGCAGAATTCCAACCCATAAAAGCATAGTTGACATAAATAAGTGAAACAGCAAAACCACTTGAAAATATAATACCAACATCACTGACTTGTGGCAAAAAGGAAACATCTTGAGGCGTTTCAACCATTAAAAAAGCAAAGACACTAAAGCCAACAATAAGAGCAAGTTTAAACAAGGTCATTAATTGATGAAAACCACCACTATTTTTATGGTTAGTGATGTAT
>JALWML010000605.1:0-4896 GCA_027083915.1 Lysobacterales bacterium
TTTTGTGATAAAAGTCGATACAACTATTCCGGTTATAGCTGGTGGAACATCCAATACAGAATATAAAATCAGAATAAATCCTGCTTACAGTTATAATTACAATGTCGATTGCAATGATGATGGAACAGATGAAGGCACTGGAATAATGACAGATTTTACCTGCGACTATTCATCCTTGGGTGGTCCTGGTGCTTATGTTATTAGAATAAAAGACAATAACGGAGACCAAAGAGGTTTTAGTGGTTTTGGATTGGTTGTAGCTTCGACTGATTACGACCAGAAAAAAATTATTGGTCTTATCCAATGGGGAACATTCAAATGGCAAAGCATGGAGCAAGCTTTTTTAAGAGCCTCAAATATGCATGTTTCTGCTCAAGATATACCCGATTTTTCAGAAGTGATTAGTTTTAATAGTATGTTTAGCGGGGCTTTTTTTGCTAATCCTGATACGAAGTTTTGGGACACATCCAATGCCGAAGATATGGGTTCGATGTTTCATACCGCATTAAGTGCTCAACCTAATACACGTTTTTGGGATGTTTCAACCGTTACAAATATGCGCTCCATGTTCAGAGGAGCAGTTAATGCTAATCCTGATACCAGTCAATGGAATACTTCATCGGTGCAAACGATGGAATCCATGTTTAGAAATGCAAGCTTAGCTAATCCTGATACACGGAGTTGGGACGTTTCACAAGTGAATACCATGTTGTTTATGTTTAAAAATGTCACTTTGCCTACGGTAACTTATGATGCCATGTTAGTTGGATTTGAATCACAAACCGTTCAAAATGGTGTGGATTTTGATGGAGGAAATTCAAAATATTGTTCAACTCATGCACAATTATCACACAGTAAATTGCAAAGTAATTTTGCATGGACAATTAGTGATGCAGGTTTATGTGATGCATCAGATCCTGCTAATGATTTTGTCATAACCGTGAAAACTGACAATCCAGGGACAAGTGATAATGATAAATTTACTATTAATGTTAATCCTGATGTTAGTAATCATTACTATGTTGACTGCAACAACGATGGTGTAAATGATATAGTTGGAGCAACTACAACCATGACCTGTGATTATTCCGTTTTTTATTTAAACACAGGACCTGGTATTTACACCATCCGAATCAAAGATGTTGTCGGTGATAGAACAGGCTTGCAGGGATTGTATTTTCAACCCGATGGTGAAAAAGTATTGTCGATTGAACAATGGGGGACAGGTAAATGGCAGTCAACTTCTGCAATGTTTATGGACACACTTAATCTACAGATAAATGCTATTGATATTCCTGATTTTTCACAAGTAACTGCAATGGCTGCTATGTTTTATAATAGTCCTTTGGTGAATCCTGATACACACTTATGGGATGTATCACAAGTGACCAATATGAATTTAACGTTTGCATCGGCTACTAATGCAAGACCTGATATTTCATTGTGGTCAATGGCACAAGTTGAATCAATGGAAGAAATTTTTGCCTTTGTTGATTTGCCAATGACCTATTACGATGAATTCCTTATTACACTTGCTGCTAAAATTTTACAAAGTAATGTCGTGTTTGGAGGTCCGAATTCCACTTATACCTACTGTTCTCCTCAAGCCACTGCTGCTCGTTTAAGTTTGATTACAGATCATAGCTGGACTGTTGATGATGGTGGGTTGGATGCCAGTTGTGTTTTGGGAGAAGGTGTTTTTTCTGATGGTTTTGAATAAAGTATGATCGGGGATGAAAAAACCACTTGCTAATCCTATTCTAATGCAAGTGGTTTTTTTATTTTAAACACGTTAGATATATTAAACGTTCTAAGATAATACGCGAATGGCATATGCTATAATCGATATTTTGTATCGTAAACTGGGCGTTTTAATCGGATGAAATCTTTTTTATTGCTTTTTTTGGTCTTGCAGATAGGCAACTCATATGGGCAGTTTTTACATTCTTCTAAGAATAGTGAGAATAATGTTTATGCTCCTTGGGTTGAATCAATTTTATTTCAGGCTAAAAATCTGACCAACGGGCTTTTTTTAAGTCCTTTTAAAAATCAAACCAATGCAAAGAATCTCAAATCCAATTTCAATAATAACATAAATAAACATTCTCAATTATTGCCGATAAAAGGTCCTTTAGTAAGCCAAAAAGTGGTTAATTTAAAGATTGTAAAAGCATCTGCTCAGATTGTTGACATAGGTGAGTCTGAAAATGAAAACAATGCTTTTGCAGCAAATGGAAGAAGATACGGGACTAATAATCCCAATGATAAAGACGATATTTTGGCTCTTGAATCACAACAATCCACAAGCGTGGCTGGTTTGACCCCTAGTGCTGATGTTAGTTTTGAAGGGTTAAATAGATTGAGTAATCGCTCGCCTGCTGATGTATCAATGACGGTTGGGAAAAATCATATCGTGCAAATGGTTAATTTAGTCTTTGCCATTTATGATAAATCAGGCATTTTATTGGCAGGCCCATTTGATACTAACACTTTATGGCAGGGTTTTGGTGGTGCTTGTGAGGATAATAACAATGGTGATGCCATTGCTTTATATGATCAACAAGCCGATCGGTATGTATTGAGTCAGTTTGCAACCAGCGGAGCACAAAGTGTTTGCTTTGCTGTTTCGACTACAAATGATCCATTAGGCACTTATTATCTTTATGAACTTGCGACACAAAGAACACCCGATTATTACAAACTAGGTGTTTGGGCGGATGAACAAAACAATGCTTATTTTATGGGAACAAATTCTGGCATTGCAAATGGTTATGATGTTTATGCTATTGATAGGGCGTCCTTATTAGCAGGTGTTACACCACGAAAAGCACAGTATTTTCAAGGTTATGCAAATTTTATGCTACCAGCTGATAATGATGGTTCCTTAGTTCCTTCAGCAGGTTCTGGTGGTTTTTTTTATACCATGATTGATGGTAGAGATGATTATTTTTCAGATCCGCCTCCAGCCAATGATTCGATTGATCTGTATGAATTTAAAGTGGATTGGGATTTTCCTGCACAATCCACATTTAACCTGATTAAAAGTTTTCAGCCACCTGAAATAGCAGAGTTTAATTGGACGGTTTGTGGTTTATTTGCCCGTGCTTGCCTTGAGCAAGCAGGAACAGCTATTAAAATTGATAGTGGTTCGTGGTGGCCGATGCAACGGTTTGTATATCGCAATTTTGGTGCTTACGAAAGTTTATTGGGTTCGTGGACGGTTAATACATTAGCCAACGGGGAGCATGCAGCTCCGCGTTGGTTTGAGATGCGAAAAAGTGGAGCAGGGCAATGGTATATGCATCAACAAGGCACGTATGCTCCTGATGATACACACCGTTGGATGTCGAGTATAGCCATGAATGGGCAAGGTGATATTGGTATGGTTTACAATGTGCTTGATGCCACCAATAACATTAATCCTGGTATTCGATTTACTGCTCGTCGCAGTAATGAACCACTCGGACAACTGCGTAATGAAGCTACATTAATTGATGCAACAGGTGTACAAACCCAGACATTTCGCTGGGGTGATTATTCTTCCATAAACGTTGATCCTGTTGATGAATGCCGTTTTTGGATGTCCGCAGAATACATTCAAACCACAGGTGATAACAGTTGGAATACACGCATTGCCTCGTTTAACTTCCCTGATTGTGTCTCTGTTGTGACAAGCAATCCTTCACAGTCAGTTTGTTCGGTAGATGACCTTGCGTCATTTGATTTTAACTTAGCAGGTGATTTTACTGCAACAACAAACCTTTCAGTTTTGACTTGTCCAAGTGGTGCTGGTTGCAATTTTAGTGTTAATCCAATTATTAGCCCAAATAGCAATAGTCAATTACTCCTTTCAAACTTGTCAGCTGGCGTATCAGCAGGAAATTATCCCATGATGCTTGTGGCAACCGATAGCCTTGATGCCAGTTTGGTCGCTACAGCAGCTCTAAATTTGGATGTTGTGGATGGTGTTCCTATGGCTACACAGTTACAAGCACCCATTAATGTAGCAACATTAGTTTCAACCATTTCTCGAACTTTTCAATGGCAAGTGATACCAAATAGTTCATCGTATTTATTTGAGTTAGCAACAGATGCTGCATTTACGCAAGTCATTGAATCTCATGTGACCAGTTCAGCTCAATATTTATCACAGGTCTCTCTGTTACCCGAAACATCTTATTATTGGCGAGTTACTACGCAAAATATTTGTGGAGATGGTATGGTTTCTCCAGTTTTTTCATTTACGTCTTCTCCTTTAGCTGGACAATGTGAAATAGGAATTAGCCCACAAACTGTGCAAATATTTGATTTTGAAAATGGTGCTCAGGGTTGGAGTTCATCCTCACTTTCGGGCTTTAATTCATGGCAGTTAGCTAGTACAAACCCCAATACAGGGCTACAACATTGGCATATTACCGATATAACGCAAGAATCCGATACAGTTTTAACCTCTGAAAATATTATTATGCCTTCAGGTAATAATACCTTAACGTTGCATTTTGATAATGCCCAAGACATGGAAGCAAATGGTTCTTCTGCTTGTTGGGATGGTGGGTTAATAGAAGTTTCAACTGATAATGGTGAAACTTTTGTGGCTATTGGTGCTGATAAACTATTGACTGATAGCTATGATGGACCTTTGCAGTCCAGTAGTTTATTACCTGGGCAAAACTCATGGTGTGGCAACCCACAAGCTTATCTTGAATCTATCATCAATTTAGATGACTATCGAGGACAAACCATTCAGCTGCGTTTTCGATTAGTCACAGATTCGGCAGTTGGATTTGAAGGTTGGGATATTGATAGTGTCAAAATTCAATCCTGTGTGATTGATTTGGGTATTGTTTTTAACAATGGTTTTGAGAATTAGTTATAATACCGCCTCATAATAATAAC
>JALWML010000605.1:4906-9611 GCA_027083915.1 Lysobacterales bacterium
CATCCAATCAATAACATCTGATTTTAACCCCAGAATTGCCCTTGTACTCGGTTCTGGACTTGGCGAATTTGCCGATTCCATAGAGAAAATTGCCGAAATTTCTTACGATAAACTCGACGGTTTTCCAATCTCTGCGGTTAAAGGTCATGCAGGGAAATTGATTCTTGGTACAGTCGGAGGTGTTCAAATAGTGGCCATGCAAGGCAGAGTGCACTACTACGAAAATGGCCAAGTTGAAGCAATGAAAAAACCTATTCATTGTTTTAAAGAATTGGGTTGTGAATTAATTATTCTTACAAATGCTGCAGGTTCATTAGATACAAATGCTGGACCTGGAAGTGTAATGGTGATTAATGATTATATCAACTTTACAGGAGTTTCGCCCTTATTTTCAGAAACAGGCAATGAACGTTTTGTCAATATGGTTAATGCTTATGATAAAGGCTTACGCCATAAAATTCATAGTATTGCGGAAGATAATAATATTCATTTAAGTAAAGGGGTTTATGCATGGATGTGTGGGCCTCAATTTGAAACGCCCGCAGAAATCAATGCTTTACGAGTATTAGGTGTTAATGCCGCTGGTATGTCAACAGTTCCTGAAACCATCATTGCTAGACAGCAAGAGATGAAAGTTCTGGCATTATCAGTCATAACTAATTACGCTGCAGGCATGGATGATGGCGAATTATCACACGAACAAACGATGAAATATGCCAATAAAGCTGCCAGTAATTTTAAAGTTATATTAACTGAATTTATTCAAAACTATAGTTAAACACTCATTTATCGGTTAAACTGAACGAATCGAACGATTTAAATGATTTGGAGAAACTAATGGAAATATTAACAGCAAACAAAGCTAAGACCCATTTTGGCGAAATGTTGATGAAAGTGCAAAAAGAACCTGTGCAAATTGATAAAAATGGCAAACCTATTGCGGTTGTAGTATCGATTGAAGACTATGAAGCATCTGAAGAAGTCAAGTTGCAAATGTTAAAAAATCGATTTAAACAAGTTGATGATGATATAAAAAATGGTTTGTTTGTAGATGATGCAGAAGAATTTTTTGAGAAATTAATTGCAGGCGAATTTGACGAATGAGGAAGCTGATTTTTCATGATCTGGCTAAACAAGATTTAAAACTCATCAGGGTATTTACAGTAAAAAAATGGGGTCGTCACCAAGCCAGTAAATACTTAATGGATTTGAGGAAAACAATTCAACTTTTGAATCAAAATCCATTATTGGGAATCAAGAAACTGGATGTTCATGATCGGGCTTATGGTTTTGTTTATAAAAGTCATATAATTTATTATCAATTCGATAATGATAGTATTGTAATTGCAGGAGTATTACATCAAAGTAGGCTTCCGAAAAAACACCTAGTAGGGCGAATATTGTGACATTCTTAAACCAAGAAATCATCAAAAACAAACGCGATGGCAAAGTGCTTTCTCAAGCAGAAATAGACTTTTTCATTCAAGGCATTGCTAAAAATAGCGTTAGTGAAGGACAAATTGCTGCTTTTGCTATGGCAGTTTTCTTTCAAGGCATGAATGCACAAGAACGCATTGATTTTACCCAAAGCATGGTGAACTCAGGTGACGTGATGGATTGGTCTGATTTGAATTTGAATGGTCCGATTTTAGACAAACATTCCACAGGTGGAGTGGGTGATAAAATCAGCTTGATGCTCGCACCGATTGTCGCTGCTTGTGGAGGTTATGTGCCGATGATTTCAGGCCGAGGTCTAGGTCATACTGGCGGGACTTTGGATAAATTTGATGCCATTCCTGGATACGATGCAACACCTGATAATGCTTTATTTCGCCAAACTGTTAAAGAAGTAGGGTGTGCTATTATTGGACAAACAGCTAATTTAGCACCTGCTGATAAACGCTTTTATGCTACGCGAGATATTACCGCTACGGTTGATTGTATTCCATTAATCACTGCTTCTATTCTTTCCAAAAAACTTGCAGAAGGATTGGATGGTTTGGTTATGGATGTCAAAACAGGCAGTGGTGCTTTTATGGTTGAGCAAAAAGATGCTCTGGAATTAGCTCAAGCCATTGTCGAAGTCTCTAGCGTAAAAACAACTGCAATCATCACCGATATGAGCCAAGTGATTGGTTATACGGCAGGAAATGCTTTGGAAGTTGCTGAAACCATAGACTATTTAACTGGCAAGAAAAGAGAACCTATCTTACATAAACTAGTTGAAACCTTATGTGCGCAAATGTTAGTACAAGGACAGCTTGTTAATGATTTTGATGCAGGGATTGCACAAGTTAATGCAGTTATAGCTAATGGAAAAGCTGCCGAAGTCTTTGCCAAAATGGTGTCAGCCTTAGGAGGCCCCAATGATTTAATGGAAAATCCCGATAAGTATTTAGCCAAGGCACCTATCATTCAATCAATTTATCCATTACAAGAAGGTTTTGTTTCTGAAATGGATACTAGAATGATTGGAATGTCTGTTGTTGAGTTAGGTGGTGGACGAAGCGTTGCAACAGATAAAATAGATTATGCTGTTGGATTTAGCCAGTTTTGTCATATTGGTGACAAGGTTGAACTGGATAAACCTTTGGCATTTGTGCATGCTCATACGCAAGAACAAGCAGATTTAGCAAAAGAAAAGGTGTTAAGTTATATTCGTATTAGCCAAAGTCCCCAATCATCGCCCCAAGTTGTTAGGAAGTTTATCTCTTAATAGAGTTGCCCAGAAACAAAGATGCCTTATCTTTAAGGCATCTTTGTTGTACATGGCATGAAATCTTTATTTATTTGATGAGTTGCTTGTTCCGAAATTTGTTAACATGTCCTTGATTTTATCAAAGATTCCAGTATTTGCTTTTTTATTACTGGTTTCTTTTTGAATTTTTTCAATTTCAGTAGCAAACAAAGCATATGTTTGTGCATCACCATAACCCATTGCTTCAGCTAGAGCTAACTGATAGATAGCTGCACCATATAACTCATCCAACTCTTCTTGTTTGACCTTATTGCGTTTAACTTGTGCTTTAGTTTCTGCAATATCAAGCAACATTTGCGCGCGCATAACTGGCAAAGGCATAACTTCCTTTTCAACAACTACTGTGCTTAAAACAGTTTGCAATGCCTGTTTTGCTTTTTCATTCTTTTTATCCTTAATCAATGGTACGACATCTTTTATAGCATCAGGATAAGTAGCTAAAGGCAAAGAGGTCGTAGTGACAACCATTTCACTTCTAATTGGCTCAATAATCTCACGCACTTTTTGAAATTCACCATCAACCAATAGGTGCGTAGCCACGCGTTGAGCTTCTAATATTGTTGGTAAATCAGTTATAACATCATAGGCTGCCATACTGACTGCCACTGGTGCAAATGATAAGTCTGGTTTTGCTGTAACAACAATTTCCAACTTACCAATGGCGTCAGATAATAGTGAAAGAGCTTTATCTGAATCGTTATCATCAAGCGCTTTTAATGCTTCTGCAGTTTTAGATAAAGCAATAACAGCATCGTTTTCTAATGAATCTCGTTTGTTTTTAGCAATATCTTGAGTTTTTTGGTTAATATTATTTTGAACCGTCTTTTGTGTTTCTGTTTGTACGGTTTTATTTTCTGTTGCATTAATCGTACTGACTGCAAGTAAGCCGCTTAACGCAATTGAGGTAAGTATATTTTTTGTATTCATATTAAATTCTCCTATAAATTATTAGTTAATTGAACAGCCTCAATATAGGAATTTAAATTTTTAAAAACAAGTCTTGAAAATTCAAAAAAAAATTCCTATTTTTAGAGGTTGGTTTAAATAAGTTAAGGTCTTATAATAGTCAGATATTATGAAAAAAACACATTTATGAAACGAGCAATAATTTTAGTAATGGACTCATTGGGTATTGGTGCAAGTGCTGATGCAAATCTTTACGGTGATGAAGGAACGAATACTTTAGGGCATATCGCTCAAGCCTGTTTTGAAGGCAAGTGTGATAATGACCAACGTAGTGGATCTTTGCATATTCCAAATTTAACACGTTTAGGTTTGGCTCATGCTTTAGAACAAAGCTGTGGCATCAAAATGAAAGGCATTGATGAAAGTATTAATGTTGAAGGAACTTATGGCTATGCAGCAGAACAATCCAAAGACAAGGACACGCCTAGTGGGCACTGGGAAATGGCAGGAGTGCCTGTGCCGTTTGCTTGGGGAACTTTTCCCAATACCATACCTTGTTTTCCAAAACCCTTGATTGATGATTTTATTAATTTAGCTAAATTGCCAGGGATTTTAGGTAATTGCCATGCCAGTGGAACAGAAATTATTAAACGTTTGGGTGAAGAGCATATCAAAACGGGTAAACCGATTTGTTACACTTCGGCTGATTCTGTATTTCAAATTGCCGCTCATGAAGAACACTTTGGCTTAGATGAATTGATGCGCATTTGCACCATTGCTAAAGGGTTAACAGAAGAATTGAATATCACTCGCGTAATTGCAAGACCTTTTGTTGGTGAATCGCCTGATGACTTTATTCGAACAGCCAACCGCAGAGATTTAACCACCGCTCCAATCGAAGCAACCTTACTTGATAAACTATCCGCTCAAGGTGGAAAAGTTATCTCAGTGGGTAAAATTAATGATATTTTCTCTGGTCGCGGTATTAGCAAATGTGTTAAAGGTAAAAATAACATGGAGTTATTTGATGCCATGTTGGAT
>JALWML010000606.1 GCA_027083915.1 Lysobacterales bacterium
ATGTATGGTATCAAAGGCCCGAGCTTTTCAGCCGTTTCTGCTTGTTCAACAGCAACGCACAATATTGGGTTAGGCATGCGAAGTATTGTCTATGGAGAAGCCGATATAATGGTTTGTGGTGGTTGTGAATACGCCAGTACACCTTTAGCAATGGGAGGATTTTCTTCAGCCAAAGCGATGAGTACCCGTAATGATGACCCAAAAGCGGCTTCACGTCCGTGGGATAAAGACCGAGATGGTTTTGTCTTAGGTGATGGGGCAGGTATCTTAGTGTTGGAAGAATATGAACATGCCAAAGCGCGAGGAGCAAAAATTTACGGTGAAATCATAGGTTTTGGCATGTCATCAGATGCTTACCACATGACATCACCCTCACCAGGTGGAGAAGGGGCGGCTCGTTGCATGACAAATGCCATAAACGACGCACAAATAAACCCAGAAGATATTGATTACATCAATGCTCATGGCACATCTACGCCTTTGGGAGATGTTGGAGAAAGTGATGCGGTCAAAGTCGCCTTAGGTGATTATGCTTATGAAACAGCGGTAGGCTCGACAAAATCCATGACCGGACATTTGCTCGGAGCTGCTGGTGGTGTTGAGGCGATTTTTAGTTTAATGGCGATGCACGATAATGTTTTACCAGGAACAATTAATCTAGATGAACCTGGAGAGGGTTGTGATTTGGATTATATTGCCAACACATCTCGGGATGCCAATGTTAATGTTGCTTTATCAAATTCATTTGGGTTTGGTGGCACAAATGCCACTGTGGTTTTTAGAAAAGTCTAGTGGCAAAAACTAATCGAGCTAAACTCACAATAAAGCCTGATTTAATTGGTTTAGCTCGGTGTTACCCAAAAAAATTCCCTGCTCTCTTAGCAAGCAATACCAAAAACAAAAAGACTGGACGTTATTCGATTTTGTTTGCCCGTTCGAAAAAAATTATCAAAGCGTTTAATCATGCTCAATTGGAGCAGCTTATTGATACAGTTGATAAGAAGATAGAAATCCATAAAACCGATGATTTGCCGTTTTATTCGGGCTGGTTTTTATATTTGGCTTATGAAAGCACAGTGCACTGGGAAAATGCATTGGGCAGTATTCAACACGATGAAACACAACCACTGGCAGTAGCTATCCGTTGTCAATCTGCAGTTATTATTGACCATATTAAAGACGAGTATTGGTTAGTGGCTAATTCAAAAAAACGCATTAAAAAATTAAAGAAAAAAATCAAAAAATTGAGTTGCTCCCAAATTAAATTTGAAAATCACCTCAGATTACAAGCCGATGATGTCGAAAGTTATATAAATAATGCCAATAAAGCCAAAGATTACATCAAACAAGGCGACGTCTATCAAGTCAATTTAGCACGAAACTGGCAAGTCAAAGCCGATCACCAAATTGATGCATTGGAATTGTATACTAGCTTGTCAGTGCACAATCCAGCGCCTTTTGCTGGTTTTCTACAAACAAAGGACTTTGCCATAGTTAGTTCATCGCCAGAGCGCTTGGTTAAAGTTGAAAACAATCGCATCCAATCCCGCCCAATCGCAGGCACTCGTCCAAGACACGCAGACAAAGAAAAAGATGCCGCCTTAATTGAAGAACTCATCAATCACCCAAAAGAACAAGCTGAACACATTATGCTTATTGACTTAGAGCGCAATGACATCGGGCGAGTCAGTAAAATTGGCACAGTCAAAGTGGACGAATTTATGGTGGTAGAATCCTATGCTAAGGTTCATCATATTGTTTCCAATATAACTGGAGAATTAGCTGATAACACCAGTTATTACGATGTCATTAAAGCCACATTTCCAGGAGGAACAATCACAGGTTGTCCAAAGATTCGATGCATGCAAATCATTGATGAACTCGAAACCGCACCACGTGGAGCCTATACAGGATCAATGGGCTACCTAACCGATGATGGAAGAATGGATTTAAATATCCTCATCCGCACCTTCACTCTTTCATACAATAATTTAAGTTTTCATGCCGGCGCTGGCATAGTCTATGATTCAATCGCTGAAAATGAAGCCGAAGAATCCATGCACAAGGCAAAGGCATTGATTAACTCTTTATAGTCACTTGACCCATAATAAATAATTCTATTAAAATGAACTAAAATTTGACAATTAAATCCAATTTTGTTTGTTTGTTTGTTTGTTTGTTTTGTGCTAGTATTTTGG
>JALWML010000607.1 GCA_027083915.1 Lysobacterales bacterium
GTGCAGAACCTGGTGACACGGTATCTATTCCGATAGATTATATTGGGGCAGGTTCTGGTGTTGTTGGCTTTCAGGTGGATATTTTTTTTGATAATGCTAATTTATTGGTTTCGATGAGTTGTGGTTCACTGGGTGGAAATGGGGTGTCATGTTCAGATCATGGAAACTTTGTTCGCATCCTTGTTTTTGATTTATCTTTGTCAGAGTTACCAAGTGGTAATCTTGGAATGTTAGATTTTACAGTGTCTTTAAGCTCGCTTATTCCAGTGGATTATCCTTTAACTGTTTCAAACCAAGAATATTCTGATGCTGCAGGTAATACCATTGTTCCACAAGGTTCGCAAAATGGAAATATATTTGTCGATCAACTCTTTAGCGTCGGGGGAACCCTTTTGGGTCTTGGAGCAACGGCAGTTACTTTACAAAATAATGTTGGAGATGATTTAACTCTTTCAGTAAATGGTTCTTTTGTTTTCCCTACTAAATTAGTTGATTTGGCTAACTATAGTGTCACAGTGTCCAGCCAACCAACCAGCCCTGATCAAACGTGTACAGTTACTGGTGGAACAAATGGAGATGGTACAGGTGTAATAGCTGCAGCTGATGTTGTTGATATTCAACTTATTTGTAACGACTCACCTATTGTTGTATCAAATTCATACTCAATGCTCGAAGACACTATACTTATTGCTAATGATGTAAGTGGAAATGTTAATGACGCTAATGACGATAGTGTTTTATTTAATGACAGTGATAATGATACGCTTTCTATAGTAAATCCTGGCACTTTTGATCCTATTGACGGAATAGGTGGTTCTTTAATACTAAATGGTGATGGGACATTTACCTATTCACCTCCTGATAATGATTTTGGTACAGCTACATTTTTATTTGAAGTGACAGATGGCTTTAGTAATGTGCCTTCTTCGTTAACCATTGAGATTGCACCTGTAAATGATCAACCAACATTTGATATTCAAGGAAATATAGTTTCTTTTCCTTTTATAACACCGCCTGACTCAGTTGTACAATTTCTAGGATTTGCCAATAACGTAAATGTTGGACCTTTAGAGGAATTAACCCAATCAGTTGCTCAGTTTAATTTAACCATAGTTTCTGATAGTAATTCCATCCTTAACCCTTTATCTACAATGGTAACTAATGACGGGACTTTAAATCTAGATTTAACTTTAAATGAAGGGGTAGCTGTTTTGCAATTAGAATTAGTTGATGATGGTGGCGTACTAAATGGGGGAGTTGATACATCTATTAGTCATGAGTTTTCGGTTTCATTTTTTAATTCCATATATGAAAATGGTTTTGAAGACGTTATTTTCACTAAATCAAATCAAGAAATAGACGACGTTCTGCTTGTTTCAAACTCACAAATTGAATATAAAGGTCACACCCTCAATTTATTTGATAGCAATAAAAATGTTTTGCCCTCGCAATTTATCAGGGCTTGGATTTCTGAAATAACTCTATTTAATAGTGAATAGTAACTCAGCAACACTAAAATATTTGGATTCCTATGCTGAGCAAGAAAGCAGGCAAATACAAGGTTTTACAAATTGTTATGACTATATCGTGGTTATTCCTGTTTGTAATGAATCGCCAAATATTGTTGAAGATGTTTGCTCGCATATAACAAATAAATGCTTGGTAGTTTTAGTCGTAAACTCGCCTGATAATCAGCATATATGGCAGCAAAACAATCAAATAATGATTGATTATTTATGTCAAAACTCTGTTTGTGAAAATGAAGTCAGTGAAAATATCAGACACCTAGTATTCGATAAATCTTACGATATATTATTAGTGGACAGAAACTCTACCGGTTTGCAAGTTAATCCTAAACAGGGTGTTGGACTAGCACGTAAAATTGGAGCTGATATTGCTTTGAAACTTTATTCTCAAGGTTTGATAAAGCATCCTTGGATATTTTCGACAGATGCAGATGTTGTTTTGCCTGAAAATTATTTTTCTTGCATCAATTCTTTAAAAGGTAATTATTCGGCTGTTGTGTTGGATTTTAAACACTTGAGTGATAATCCAAGGCTTGCAAAATTACAATTCCTTTACGATTTTAAGATGCGTTATTATTTAGCAGGAGTTAAATATGGACAAGTGGGCTATGCCTACATCCCTCTTGGTAGTACTTTGATTGCATCTATGGAATCGTATGCGCACGTTAGAGG
>JALWML010000608.1 GCA_027083915.1 Lysobacterales bacterium
TAAATCAACCCTCAATGCTTTAGGTGATGCAGTACAACGTATTATATCTGTGGTGGAGAATAACCAAGAACAGGCATTTGTTAGCATTATGCAAAAAGCACAAGAATATATGCTTTCACGCCACGAATAGTTATTTTCCTACAAAACAAGAGGTGTTTGTAGGATTTTTCTATCCAACCAGTCACTATAATAGAATCTAACATTACTTAAACGGATTTTATTATGAAACAGCAAAAAGGATTTACACTTATCGAACTGATTATTGTCTTATCAATCATCAGCTTATTATCTTCGTATGCTTTACCAGATTTCTACCAATTTAAACTAAAAAAGCAATTAGAAAGTGAACGCAATAGGTTATCAGGATCCTTGCAATTAGCTCGTTCTCTTTCCATTATGAATCAAACTACTGTTATCATTTGCCCAAGCATTTCTGGTAATAGTTGTGACAACCAATCAAAATGGCATGAAGGCTGGATTATATTTTTAGATAAAAATTCAAATAGACAATTAGATGCAGAAGATACAGTCATTCGTCACGAAGATGCAATGCTCCCACAAATTACCGCACTCTCTTCTTCTCACCGATCAAAAATTCGTTACACAAATATTGGATTTTCACCAGGCACTAATTTATCAATTAATTTTTGTGACCCAAGAGGAGAAGAAAAAGCACTAGCATTAATCGTGAGTAACTCTGGAAGAGTTAAACAATCCAAACCAATTTCATCCAATGTTTGCTCCTAGTTACTAAAAAAGTTAGAATAAATCTTTATTTAACCTTTAGATTTATTTTAATGCACTATTTAGTCAATTTTGATCCTGTTTTCCTTAACTTAGGACCTATTCAAATTCATTGGTATGCCATTACCTACTTAATAGGCTTTGGTTTATTTATATTACTTGGCAATTATCAAGTAAAACATGAAAACACAACATGGACAAAGGAAGAAGTTTCTGACTTTTTATTTTACGGTGCACTAGGTGTTATTTTAGGAGGACGAATTGGTTGGGTGTTATTTTATAATGACACACCCTTTTTAGAAGATCCTCTTTTACTGTTTAAGGTGCAAGGTGGAGGCATGTCATTTCATGGCGGTCTTATCGGTGTTTTTATAGCCATGTATTATTTTAAATGGAAAACTAAGAAAGGTTTCTTTGAAATTGCTGATTTTGTTGCTCCCTTATGCGCTTTAGGGATTGGTTCAGTTCGTATAGGCAATTTCATCAATGGCGAATTATGGGGGCGCTTGACCACCCATAAATGGGGGATGATTTTTCCAGACTCACTACCTGCTAATTTATGGAACAAACCAATCGAGGAATTAAATAAGCTCAACCAACAAGGTTTATTGGATGAATTTGCCCGTCACCCTTCTCCTTTGTATGAATCATTTACCGAAGGTTTTCTTACTTTTATCATCGTTTGGTTTGTTGCCAAACGTTTTAAACGTAAGGGGGTAGCTTCTGGTACATTTCTAATTTGTTATGGATTATCACGCTTTGGAATTGAATTTCTTAGGCAACCTGATGCTAATCGAGGATTTATCGCTTTTGATTGGATGACGATGGGACAAATTCTAACACTGCCGTTTATTGCAGTTGGACTTATTTTTATCAGTGGAATTTTAGTGAAGAAAAATGCGTAACTACTTGTTATTTATAATTTTTATTACTTTTAATATCAGTGCCCAAAACATTAGCTATATTTGGGGTATGCACTTCCCTGCACTAACAGACCCAACTGAAGTCTGTTGCTTTGATTACGACAATGATGGAACAATGGATGATGGACTTGGAGATTTTCTTGTCACACTACAGGCGCAATCGACTAGTAATTTTCAAGATGGAATCAACCAAGGCATTCTTGATAATTCAATAGTTAAAGTGTTTGACTGGCAAAATCTTGATGTACTGCAAACGAATCAAGCCTTTACATTTCAATATTTGGATGCCCAAATTAACAATCCAAACTTGACTTTACAACAAAGAATGGATGGCTTTGCAGAAATCTCAATTCCAACAGGTCAAAACGACAACTTTTTCTCTGCCAATAATAACTTAGGAGTTATAACAGCAACAGCAAGTCAGGTATCTGGGTTACTCAATTTACAATTTGATGCCCAACAAGGTTTAGTGCCCCTGACACTAAACACAGTTAAAGTCAATGCAACTCTAGTAGAAAACCCAAGTGG
>JALWML010000609.1 GCA_027083915.1 Lysobacterales bacterium
TCGTTATTGACATCTGGATCTGCAATCATGGGTTCATCAATGGCATCTAAATCGACAACAAATTCGGCGTAGTATTTGGCGTTGTCATCTGGAGTCAATGGTGGTTTTGTGCCTGTTCTTACTTCGTCAATACGTTTGTTTGCCAAATCGACAAGTCCTTGGAGTACTTGTTTTTCATTGTCCATGCCTTTATCAATCATTATATTAATTCGACTTTTGGCAATTTCCAGTGACTCGATAAGCGTTTCATCTTGAGAAATACAAACCGAAGCTTTTGCCTTCATTTCAGCCGTCCAATCGGTGAAAGTAAAGGCTTGATCTGCCGGCAATGTTCCAATATGGACTTCTATAATGCGACCTTGAAATACATTCTCTCCTTTGAAATGTTTAAGCATTTGAGCTTGCGTCGCATGAACCACATCACGAAAATCCATGTGGTCTTTCATTGAACCTTTAAAAGTAACTTTAACCGATTCAGGAATAGGCATACTCGCCTCACCTGTGGCAAGAGCTAATGCTACAGTGCCAGAGTCAGCACCAAATGCCACACCTTTAGACATTCTTGTGTGCGAATCACCACCAATAATAATTGCCCAATCATCAACAGTAATATCATTAAGAACTTTATGAATCACATCGGTCATTGGTTTGTAAACGCCTTTAGGGTCACGTGCGGTAATTAAGCCAAAATCATTCATAAATTTCATCAATCGTGGGATATTTGCCTTAGACTTATCATCCCAAACCGAAGCGGTATGACAACCTGATTGGTAGCCAGCATCAACAATAGGTGAAATGGTGGTTGCTGCCATCATTTCTAATTCTTGTGAAGTCATCAAACCTGTTGTGTCTTGTGAACCAACAATATTGACCTCAACACGCACATAAGAACCTGCATGCAATGTTGCACCCGGAGTTGCACCTACGACATTTTTGTTAAATATTTTTTCAACAGCAGTTAAACCTTGTCCTTCGTGAGAAATCTCCTTTGACGGGGCAAAAACTGGTATAACTTCTGTTCCGAGTACTTTGGATGCAAAAGCTTGAAGCTTTTTACCAAAAACTATTGCGTAAGAACCACCAGCTTTAATGAATTCAACTTTTTGCGGTGTTAATGCCGCAGAAATGTCTTTGACTGCTTTATCGCCTTTATAAAGTTTTTTCTCTTTGGTATTGACGGTAAGTACTGTACCTGTATCGACTGAATAGACTTCTTCAAGTACTGGATTGCCTTCTTCATCGACTATAACATTGCCTTGTTCATCGCGTTTTTTCGCCCAGTTTTTAAGATCAATACCAATACCACCAGTCACGCCAACGGTGGTTAAGAAAATCGGAGAAATTCCGTTTGTGCCAGCAATAACTGGCGCAATATTGATAAATGGTACATAAGGGCTGGCTTTTTTACCTGTCCACAGCGCAACATTGTTAACCCCTGACATGCGTGAAGAACCTACCCCCATTGTGCCTTTATCAGCTACCAACATAATGCGTTTATCAGGGTGTTGTTTTTGCAGAGCTAAAAGCGCGTTTTGTTTTTCTTTATTGTGTTCAAATAGACATTGCCCATGCAATTCACGGTCAGAGCGTGAATGCGCATCACCACCAGGTGAAAGTAAGTCAGTTGAAATATCACCAACACCGACAACAAAAGTAACAATTTCAATCTCTTCTTCTACATCAGGTAGTTTGGTAAAGAACTCAGCCTTGGCATAACTTTCGATAATGTCTTTTGCCACTTTATTACCATTGTTATAAGCATCTTCTAAGCGCTTTGTATCTGCATCGTATAAAAATACTTGAGTCTTGAGAACTTTTGCTGCTTGTTGAGCAATTGCATCGTCATCACCTAGAGCCAAATCCAGTAAAACCTCAATTGAAGGTCCACCTTTCATATGGGCTAATTGTTCAAAAGCAAAATCTGGTGTTATTTCTTCAAGGACGGTTTGACCCATGATGATTTCTTTTAAAAATTTAGCCTTAACACGAGCAGCACTGGTCGTTCCTGGTAAAACATTATAAATAAAGAAGTTTAAAGAATCTTTTCGGTGTTTATTATCCACATCTTTTATTTGTGCAATAATTTCACTTAATAATTCATCATTATCAATTGGCTTTGGGTGAAGCCCTTGGAGTTTTCTGTTTTCAATTTCTATAAGGTATTTACTGTATCTGCTCATATTATTTATCCAC
>JALWML010000610.1 GCA_027083915.1 Lysobacterales bacterium
TATCTGACGAGTTTGAGAATTCTGAAGACTCGCAAAATCCTTAAAATACGGATGATAAGCAGGTGTTGTACTCCGCCAACAAATAATGATAAATAAGTTGGTAAAATAGAAAGAATATCAACTATACCAAAAAATGAAAAAACATAACGCAGAGGGCGTCGTATGCTGATGAGTCGAATAATGAACTCAAAAGTAAATATAATAGTAAAAATCCATTCTAAAAGATAAAACAAATGACCGTAATCTAAATGCAGTTGCGCAACACTATCGAGAATGATGGTTAAGACACTGCCAATAATAAAGATTATTAACAAAATATCAAACCATTTACCAGCAGGTGTATCTGAATGGTAAATGATTTTAAATATCTTTGAACGCCAACTTTTTCGGTGTGAGGATTGTTCAGGCATAACTTATGTATTCCTTTCTTATCTGTCTTCCATTAAACCGATGCCGTCAAGTCCAGCTGCCAAGCTGTTAGCATCACCACCTTGAGAGAGTTTAATCGCTAAACGAACTTCATTAGCAGAATCGGCATGACGTAAGGCATCTTCGTAAGTAATTTCTCCTGCTTGGTATAACTCAAATAAGGATTGATCGAAGGTAATCATGCCTAAGTTGGTAGATTTTTTCATCAATTCTTTGAGTTTATGAATCTCGCCTTTTCGGATGAGTTCTTTAGCCAAAGGCGTGTTGATTAGCACCTCAACAGCAGCTCTGCGCCCCTTGCCATCTGGGGTAGGGATTAATTGCTGAGCAACCATTGCCTTCATGTTTAAAGATAAATCCATAAGTAGTTGGTCTCTTCTGTCCTCAGGAAAGAAATGTAATATTCTATCCAGTGCTTGGTTAGCATTATTAGCGTGTAATGTCGCTAGGCAAAAGTGACCCGTTTCAGCAAAAGTAATAGCGTGTTCCATCGTTTCACGAGTTCGGATTTCGCCAATCATTATGACATCTGGCGCTTGTCTTAAGGTGTTGCGAAGTGCAATTTCAAAAGATTCGGTATCAATACCAACTTCACGTTGAGTAATGACGCAACCCTGATGCTCATGAACATACTCAATTGGATCTTCAATGGTAATAATGTGTCCCGTTGTGTTGACGTTTCTGTAACCAATCAATGCAGCTAATGAGGTTGATTTACCAGTACCTGTACCACCAACAAAAATCATAATCCCACGTTTTGTCAGAGCTAGCTCAGGCAGGATTGGTGGTAAATTTAATGAATCAAAAGTAGGAATTTTTGTTTCTACTCGTCGAATAACCATGCCAACAGAGGCACGTTGATAAAATGCACTGACACGAAATCGACCAACTGCTGCCACACCAATAGCAAAATTACACTCATGGGTTCTTTCAAAGACTTCTTTTTGAGAAGGTGACATGATGCCCATTACTAAGTCTTTTGCTTGCGCTTTTGATAAAGGTGTCTGGGTAATAGGTACAACTCGACCATGAATTTTGATACTGGGTGGCAAGTTTGCCGTAATAAATAAATCTGAGGCTTTTTTATGAGCCATTAATTTTAGATAGGAATTAAAATCCATGATTATTCTCTCTTTTAATTATTCAAAGTCAGCTTTATTAGCTGCTTTTGCTCTTGCGTGCTGACGTGTTACAACACCTTTTTGAACCAAATCAATCAAACATTGATCCAGCGTTTGCATACCGTAGGACTGTCCTGTTTGAATAGACGAATACATTTGTGCAATTTTATCTTCACGAATGAGGTTACGGATAGCAGGTACCCCGACCATAATTTCATGAGCTGCCACTCGCCCACCACCAACTCTTTTAAGTAAGGTTTGTGCGACAACGGCGCGTAGTGACTCAGATAACATGGAACGAACCATTGGTTTTTCACCTGCAGGAAATACATCAATAATTCTGTCAATCGTTTTTGCAGCAGAACTTGTATGCAAAGTGCCAAAAACTAAGTGACCCGTTTCAGCGGCAGTTAAAGCCAATTCAATGGTTTCTAGATCACGTAGCTCACCAACAAGAATAATATCTGGATCTTCACGCAAGGCTGATTTTAGTGATTTGTTAAAGCTTTTTGTGTCTCTAAAGACTTCCCTTTGGTTAATCAGACATTTATTACTGGTGTGTACAAATTCTATTGGATCTTCGATTGTCAATATGTGACCATGTTCATGTTTGTTGATATAATCTATCATGGCAGCCAATGTGGTAGACTTACCTGAGCCTGTTGGTCCAGTAACTAATATCAATCCACGAGGTACACTAATGAGTTCCTTAAAAATTGGCGGGCAATTGAGGTCTTCAAGTGTTAAAATTTCTGTTGGAATAGTTCTAAAAACAGCTGAACAACCCCTGTTTTGATTAAAGGCATTAACACGAAAACGCGCCAGCCCTGGGATTTCAAAAGAGAAATCTATTTCCCAAACCTCTTCGTACTCTTTTCTTTGTCCATCATTCATGATGTCATAAATCATGGCGTGTAATTCTTTGTGGTCTAAGGGTGGTAAATTAATACGACGTACATCTCCGTCTACACGTATCATAGGGGGTAAACCTGCTGATAAATGTAAATCTGATGCTTTGTTTTTGACTGAAAAAGCGAGCAACTCTGCAATATCCATACGATTTAACCTTTGTATTTAATATCCATTTAGTTTATCGTTGTTAGCTGATAATTTCCACATATTCTTGAGAACAAGTTTAATTTTGATTAGCTAGTGTATAGTATATTATTAACCCTTCAGCATATTACCGCACTGCACAGACTATGTAGTCTAAACCTATTTGTTCTTGGCAAGACATCAGCACGCAGTCCTGAATGACGTTATTATGTCGCAGTGTTAATAATGGAGTAGCAGAATTTTAGTCATCAAGATGAATAAATGATTCATAAATAGGTTATAACAATAAAACAACTCATTATTTTGGCAATTTATTAATTAGTTCTGTTAGAATATTTCATTAATTCAAGTTTATGTACACCTATGTTTAATCGAATTCTAGACTTTTTACAGCAGACAGATAGTGCAAAATATTTTATTGTCGCCTTAGTTTTGGCGTTGATTACCTCAGTGGCTGGTCAGTTTTCTATCTATGCTTGGATTGCAGTTGCTCTAATTTCAGTTCCAGTGATATCCAAAACTGCCATAATCCAAAATAAACTGACTTATGACCAAAAAGTCTATATTCAAGAAAATTTTTTATTATTAAGCTCATTGTTATGGGGCTTTTATATGTGGATGTCATTACAGCATAATGCTGGATACTATTCCCTTGTTTTTGTTGTCTTATCTGCCGCTGCTTTGTTGTGTTTAAGTGATTTTAAGAGTATTTTTTATACCATTACTCCTTTGCTTATCGTTGATGTGGTTTTATTGGTTTTCTTTGAAAGCCCTGCACGTACTGGATTAGCTGTTGCAATAATTGTTTTTACGGCGTTATTGCTTGCTTTTGCTTATTATAAGGATGATATAGCTTTGCAAAAGAAACCCCCTGTAAGTGATAAAAAGGCTCAGTCAGGAAAAATGGAATTGATTACTCAGGTTGATGATTTGAAAATGGCCAATCAAGAACTCAGTAATCAAATTAAACAAATTGAATCAGAACTCTCAGCAGCATCAATGGCTAAAATGGAATTTTTGGCTACCATGAGTCATGAGATAAGAACGCCACTCAATGGTATTATTCCCTTATTAGATATTTTGCTCGATTCAGAGTTATCTGATTTTCAAAAAGATTATCTAACAACAGCACATGTTTCTGCTATTCAAATGCAAAAACTCATTGATGATTTGTTGGATTATTCAAAAGTGGAAGCGGGTAAACTCACTGTTGAAGTACGTGGAATTAAAATATTGCGCCTTATGGATTCAATCAAATCGACTTATCAAAAGGCAGCGGATAATAAAAATATATCTTTGGATGTTAAAATCAATAATAATGTGAGTCCATTGTTACGCGGAGACCCGACTCGAATACGCCAAGTATTGTCAAATCTCATCAGTAATGCCATTAAATTTTCATCAGGCGGAACAGTGAAAATTTTTGCCAAAAAACTAAAGGATTTTCCTGATAAGGAAATTATACGGTTTTCAGTAGCCGACCAAGGTATTGGATTAGACCAGGAAACCTTAGAGAGTATCTTTTTACCTTTTACTCAGGAAGATGGCTCAAGCACCCGCAAATTTGGTGGAACAGGTTTAGGTTTAGCCATCAGTAAAAAAATTGTTGAGTTAATGCATGGAACTATCGCCGTCAAATCTGAAAAAGGACGAGGTAGTACTTTTTTCTTTGATTTGCCTTTACTGAAATCAGTTGGTGAGACACAATCAGGGATAACAAGCTCGTCTAGTTTCCAAGCTATAATAATTAATACTAATCCTTTATTGTTTAATAAAATATCTAAAGACTTAAAGGAAATAAACGTTAACTTTCAAAAGGCTCTTGGTTTGACCCAAGCTTATGAAATATATGAGTCTATAAATAAAAATTCAGATAACACTAAGAATGTTATTATGTTGCTTGACTTTGAAACAGCAGGTAAACAAGTGCGAAGCTTGTGTGAGGATATAGAAAAAGACAATAAGATGAATAATCTACATGCCTTAATCCTGACAGAGAATAAAAATATTGCAGGCATTCCTAGTCTTAAGAACGTGAAATTGTTGTCTAAGCATGATGATATTGAAGAGCACCTCAATCGTATAGAGGTGATGCAAGCGGCTCAAGAGTCGATAGAAGAGGTTAAGGCTTCTGTTAATAAAGCTAAAGTTACTGAAGACCCGAAAGAAATTGAAAACATTATTCCTGAAATTTTATTAGTAGAAGACAACGAAATAAACTTAAAAGTCGCAGAAAAGCTCATCCAATACATTGGTTACCCTTTTGATATTGCCATGAATGGACAAGAAGCGTTAGAGAAAGTAAAGCAGAACCGCTATCGAATGATATTAATGGATTGTCAAATGCCTGTGATGGATGGTTATAAATGTACGGCTAGAGTCAGGGACTATGAAAATGCTGCGGGATTGAATCACACACCAATATTAGCCATGACGGCCAATGCCATGATGGGAGATCGTGAAAAGTGTTTAGATGCGGGAATGGATGATTATATGTCTAAACCATTAAATCGCTATATTCTTGAAAAAACACTAAAGAAATGGGATCCATTGATACTAAATAAAGAGGTTGCAACAAAAATACCAACCATAGCACCTAAGAACGAAGAAGTTGTAAAATCAAAACCTGCTGTTACTCAGTCGGCTAAACCAGCTACAGTTCCAACAACGGCATCTGAGAACAAGCTAAGTACAATTAATTCTAAGTGGCTAAATGTTAAGGCACTTGAAGAAATTCAAGAATTTATGGGTGAAGAGATATACCAGTTACTGGAAATGTTTGAACAAGAAACGCCAAAAATATTATCAAGCATAAGAGAAGGCTTAAAAAACAAAGACCACGAAGAAGTTCAGAAAAAAGCTCACATGTTAAAATCAACCAGTGCTAATATTGGTGCCAATGGTTTAAGCTTTTTTTCACGAAAAATGGAGGTGGCTGCAACAGAGAAACAAGCTATCAGTGCCTTAGTTACAATCTTTACAAAATTATCAAAAGCTTATGCAATCACCAAAAAAGAAATAGAGAAATACCTTTCAATTATTAAGTAAAAAATCAAATAATGCTGTTTATTTATTTGGTTGTTCACTGGTTGATAAAGTGATACAATGCGTCTCTTTTTAGAAATTTCAGAAGGTTTTAAGGTCTGAGTTATATTAACCCTGCAACATAATACCCAACCTTATTTAGGATTTTTTGATACATGATAACTCTTATTTCTTTGCTGCAATTTTTAGCAGTCTCCCAAGCAGAAGTTCACAACAACAATGATGAAGCTGATACCATCGAGAATGTTGTCGTTATAGCTTCAAAAAAAGCACAAAGTGTTGAGAACTTATCAACCGCAGTTTCGGTTGTGACAAAAGCGGAAATTCTTGAAAAAAACATTACACTCCTACCCGATTTGTTGCGTGAAGAAGCAGGTGTGTATATTCAGCAAACAACCCCAGGACAAGGTATTCCAATAATACGTGGACTAAAAGGCTCGGAAAATGTCCATTTGATTGATGGAATGCGATTAAATACAGCTTTTTTTCGAAATTCACCTAACCAATATTTGGCCTTGGTTGACCCTTTCATGACTGAACAAATTGAAATAATACGAGGCCCTGCATCGGTTCTCTATGGAGGAGATGCCTTAGGAGGTGTAATAAATGTATTAACTCATACACCGCGATTTTCAGGAAAAGAGTGGCAGCAGCAAGGTGATGTTTTCTTTTCTTATGATTCGGCTGATGAAAAAAGTTTAAGTCATGTGATGATGGATTTTGGTAATGAGAAAGTTGCAACAACAGTTGGTTTAAGTTACCAAGACATTGGCACGCGCACAATTGGTGGTGGAAAGACAATTCCATTTACTGCCTACACGTCAAAAGCATTCAACAATAAGTGGGTATTTACATTAAATGACCAAAAGTCCATTGTCTTTGACATGCAGTTTCTCACGCAACCTGCCACGCCTCGTGTCGATGATTTGGTTGCAGGTTTTGGTCAAACACAACCTGATTCTTCCTTATTTTTATACTCACCAAACCAAAGGCAGTTTATCCATTTAAGTTATAGCGATGAGCAGAATACGGGATTTTACGACCACTCCGATTACCATATGGCTTGGCAAAAAATAAAAGATTATCGTATAAAGTCTCCATTTGATTCTGATTCAATGACAACAGAACAAAACCAAAGCACTCTCCTGACCTTCCAAAGTACTTTCAATAAGAGTCTAACCACTGGCTTGGATGTCGTTTATGGGTTGGACTATTACCACGATACGATTAATAGCGCTAAACAAAAAATAGACTCAGGAATCCAAACTATAAGTACCCCTCGTTTCCCCGATGACTCAACCATGCGTCACTTGGGAGTCTTTGCAGATGCTACCCAATATTTTGAAAATCAAGATGTCACTTTTGGTGTTCGTTACAGTGATTATCGCATTGATTTAAATAGCCCAAATATTGCTCATGATGTTTTGGAGTTGGATGATTTAACATGGCATGTTGGCTGGTTGTATCATGTTGACACAAACAACCGCCTTTTTGCAAATTTAGGTCGTGGTTTTAGGCCACCGAATATATTTGATTTAGGGCAAGTTGGAGATAGACCCGGCAATCGTTTTAACATCATAAATACACAAATAAAGCCAGAGTCCGTACACACACTAGACTTTGGTTGGAAACATTTTGGTAGTAGCTGGTTTGTGGATGCTGCCTTATTTTATTCTAAATATACCGACAAAATAGCCAGTGTTGAAACAGGAGATTTAACGGATTCTGGGCAATTTATTGTACATTCTGAAAATATAAATGACGTCGTCCTCTATGGTTTTGAAAGTAACTTTAGGTATGACATCAGTGACACATCAGAATTGAAGGCTGTCATAAATTATACTTGGGGCAAAGAAACATCCAACACATTAACAGAACCCGCTGACAGAGTTCCTCCGCTTAATGGTTTTATCGGTTATAAAAAAACATTAAACGATAAATGGAGCATAAACCCTAAGATTATCTTTGCCGCTACACAAGATAGATTAAGTGCGCGAGACATTCGAGACCCCCGTATTCATCCAAGAGGAACAGGTGGTTTTACGACCTATAATATTCATGCAAATTGGAAACCAACAGGGACTTCAACCATTCGATTTGGCATAGAAAATATATTTGATAAAAAATACCGAGAACATGGTTCTGGACTTGAGGCAGCTGGACGTAATTATCAAATATCGCTGAACCATCTTTTTTAACCAGACTTAATCATAAGGCTATATTTATTAACCATGGTCTTGTAAAATTTAACTTTTCCAATTTCATATTTTCTATCCCTCGTGGACTCGTTAATACTATGCTGATATTTGAACATTCAAAAGCAGGTCGTCAAGCCTTTGCACAAGCCCCAACTCCAGCAGTTGATTCCGTCAATATTCCCAAAGAATTACAAAGACAAACGGCTCTTGGTTTACCCGAGGTTTCTGAGCTTGATGTAGTTAGGCATTACACCCGTTTAAGTCAAAAGAACTTTTCTATTGATACGCATTTTTACCCGTTGGGTTCTTGCACGATGAAATACAATCCACGTGTCTGTAATTCATTAGCGATGAGCGATGGCTTTTTAAATCATCATCCGTATGCACCCAACAGTTTGTCACAAGGTATTTTATCTTGCATGTACCATTTACAAGAAATATTGCAAGATGTTACAGGCATGAGAGCCGTTTCCTTAACGCCAATGGCAGGTGCACAAGGAGAGTTTTCAGGCATTGCCATGATTAAAAAATACCACGAAGATCGTAACGACTTTGAACGCGATGAAATAATTGTACCCGATGCAGCCCATGGAACAAATCCAGCAACTGCGATTATGTGTGGTTATAAAGTTAAAGAAATTCGTACCAACCGTGATGGCAATATAAACATCCATGATTTAGTACCATTACTTGGCCCCAAAACAGCAGGCATCATGCTAACCAACCCATCTACATTGGGCGTGTTTGAACCCAACATTACTGAAATTGCTAAACTGGTTCACGAAGCAGGTGGTCTGTTGTATTACGATGGAGCTAACCTTAATGCTATCTTAGGTAAAGTACGTCCAGGTGATATGGACTTTGATGTGATTCACATGAACTTACATAAAACCTTCTCTACACCACACGGTGGCGGCGGACCTGGCTCTGGCGCTATTGGAGTTGGTAGACGTTTAGTGCCTTATATGCCAATTCCGTATGTGGGTAAAGATGATGATGGTTACCATTACGTTGATGAAAAGATGGCACCTAAGACTATTGGACGCTTATCAGCTTTTGCAGGCAATGTTGGAGTGAATCTCCGTGCCTATATTTATGCACTTATGCTGGGCAAAGAAGGCATGCCACGCATTGCCGAATTCGCCACCTTAAATGCCAATTATTTAATGAAAGAATTAGAGCGAGTTGGCTTCCAATTAGCTTTCCCAAATCGTCGTGCCAGTCATGAGTTTATTGTGACCTTGAAAAAACAAGCCAAAGAGTTAAGTTTAACCGCATCTGATGTGGCAAAAACATTGCTAGATTATGGCATGCATGCACCAACAATATATTTTCCACTGTTGGTGGCAGAGTGTATGTTGATAGAGCCAACAGAAACAGAATCCAAACAAACCATCGATAAGTTTGTGGCAGCGATGGCCGATATTCTCAAACAAGCAGCCGATGATATCGAACCCATCAAACAAGCACCGCATACCGCGCCTAATCGCAGGTTGGATGATGCCAAAGCCGTTAAGCAACCCAATTTAGTGTGGCAGGAAAGCACTTAATGGCAAGCAAAGAACGCAGAGGAATTAAACAAATTTATGCTGCTTTTAAATGGTCAATGCAAGGATTGAAAGCATCGTTTAAACACGAAGCTTCGTTTCGTTTAGAAGTTTATCTAGCCTTAATTTTAACAC
>JALWML010000611.1 GCA_027083915.1 Lysobacterales bacterium
CCCAAATTTTGAGTGTTCACCAGCGGTGCGAACATATTTATGATGACCACTGCCATGACCTGGATCTAGGCGCAATATTAAGGATTGATTGGCAAAGACATCTGGGTATTGTTCTAAGATATATTTGTTATCGATTGTTACATGCATTCCTTTGTCTAATGCTAATTGGTATTCTTCAATCGGTGCAAAATTAGGTGTGAATAACATATCATCTTTTTGAATGTCCTCGAGTGTGTTTTCCACACGCTTGACTTCACCGGGAGAAACCATTTCTAGACCAACACCATTATTGTAAATGGTTTTGAGAACTTCAGGATTGGAATTAGATTTCATTGCAAAAAACATTTTATCAATGCTTGTTAACTTTTTAAGTTGATTGATTTGATACTTGATTGTATCCAGATGATAGACATAGCACGGTGAATTTTGTTGAGCCAGTTCAATTAGCTTTTCTTTATTATCGTGCCACCATGTTGGTTTGGTTTTCATTTTCTGACCTTGTTTTGTTATGAGTTGTTCCCATGTTGCACCAAATCCGTATTGATTTGCATGGGCAGCAATTAGTCCTTCGTGTAAGGCGATGAGTAATTTATCGGCTTGGTCTTCATCAACGACGATACTGGTGTTCAAATCGTTGGAAGATTGAGATGTAAGGTAGATACGTTGTTCAGCAAAGCTGGAGATTATCGGTGCAATTTCGCCAAGTAGTGCACGCATACGGTAACCCACCAAGGTAACAGCTGAACAATTTTTAATTATTTTAACATCACAAAATTGTGAAAGCCTTTGCTGTAGTTCTTCGAGAATAAATGGACTGATAATATTGTCCGCAGTATCAAGTGAAATGGTCACGTTGGTTTGTGCCGTGACAACAATATCAATAGAAAGCCCAAGTTTCTCATAAACACCGAATATTTTCCCCATAAAACCTGCTTGATGCCACATATTCATCGAGTCCATGGATACCAATGTTATTTTGTGACGAACATTAATGGCGCGAACCCGAGGAGAAGTGGACTCGTAACCTTTTTTTATAATCGTACCGTGGGCTTGCGGGTCTTGAGTATTATAGATATGAATAGGTATGTTGTTTTGTTCTGCCGGTAATATGCAACGAGGATGCAAAACTTTGCCACCACTGGCTGCAATTTCTCGTGCTTCTTCGTAGCCTATTTTTTCAATCAAACGTGCGGTTGGTATCACATGAGGATTTGCACTAAAAATACCATGAACATCGGTCCAAATTTCAATGCGTTGTGCCTGAACTGCCACAGCCAGAGAGCACGCTGAAGTATCTGAGCCACCACGTCCAAGTACCACTGTTTTACCTTTTTGGTCAGCAGCGATAAATCCTGGCATAATGGCACATGTGTTATCAAAATCGATAGGTTTAATATGGCATTTAGCCGATAAAATTCGGGTTGCTAAGGCGCGGTTATCATCTGTTTGGCTGATAAATATGTTCTTTGGGTCAAGTTTTATAACCTCTAAGTGTGATGATAAGTAGTCGTAAGCAATTAAAGTGGTCATCAACTCACCAAAGCTCAAAACTTCAGCAATTTCATAAGCGTCGAGTTCTTTTTTCTGACTCAATAGGTGCAATTTATGTATTTGTGAATCAAATTTTGTTTCTACATTTAATTCGTCGGCAAGTTGTTGCAATGAGTTGTTAATTTCGGTTATTAAAGTGGCATCAAGAGACTGGCTAAATTTTTCCAATAAGTTGGTAATGCCCGATTTGGCAGAATGAACGACAATAACTCGAAAACCTTGTTTTAAGCGCTGCTGCACAATCTTTAAAATTTGTTGCCAATGAGTTAAATTTGAAACACTTGTGCCGCCAAACTTGAGAACGACTACGGGGTTTTGCTTGTTCATAATAAATATTCGAAATAATTTTTTTTTGAATGTATAATCAGATAATAACTTATGCAAGCAATAGTAAATTAAATATGGTAAATAATACAAAACTCAATTGGAAAGAAGTCCGCTGGCATTGTGATAGTGAGGCTTTTGATTTTGAAACAACCAAAGATATTAAACCCGTTAGTGAAATAATTGGGCAAACACAAGCCATCCAAGCATTGGAATATGCCATTGAATCACGAGCTTTTGGACAAAATGCATATGTCAAAGGTTTATATGGAACAGGACGTTTGGAAATGATTAGTG
>JALWML010000612.1 GCA_027083915.1 Lysobacterales bacterium
TCGTTTTATCGATAGAATTTTTTCGTCTTTGCCAAAAAACAACCAAAAAACAACCAACAATTAAGCCATACAAAGCGGCATTAAGCATAAAATTAGACGTATAAGACTTATTAACATAATGTACTGAGGCTTTTTGCCATGGTTTCGCTCCTTTAATCGAGAATATTGATTCAGGGTATTTGCGCGCAACCAGATGTTTTAACCACATATAATTTGATGGCAGCAAACAGGTATCAATTAATTCAAAGTTAATAATCTCATTATTGAAAGTATCAGCAACTTGACCCAAGCAATTTACTTGTACCACTCTTGGCTTTAAATTGTGCTGTGAATATGGCAACTCAATAGATTCTATTTCAATAGAGCGATACGGGTACTAAAAAATCAAAACAAGACTGCTGACTTTTGCCAATTCTTCACCCCAATTAACCGAATCGAGAACCTCACCTGAGGATTTAATAACTTTCCATGGTTGCGTTAAATTTAATTCAACTGAATGTCCTGATAATTTATAAGTTGTGGAATAATAAAAATCAGCATCATCTAAGTTAGCTTTTGCTTGAATCTTAACTTCTCCATATAATTCTTTGGGAGAATGAATAATTAATTTGTCGTGCAGTTGTGTATAAAAGGATTGACCAGAAAAATTAAGTGACAATTGTGGATTACGTGCTTGTTTGGCTTGGATAACACCAGATAATCCTGTTTGCCAGTATGGCTGAAATGACTCAACAATGTCTTGGTGAAAATGATTAAAATCCCAAACAAAAGGTGATTGCATTAATTGCAACGAATTAAGTTTATTCTCTGCTTCCAAAACAATTCGCTGTTTTGTCAGTTGTAAAGAAACAAGCCAGACGAAACAAAGCATTAGCATAATAACTAACAAGGATTTAAAATAATTTCTGATTTTTATCAATTTTATACGGTTTATGGTTGAATTTGACTTGTGAAAAGTACGACAGCACCTATTATGCCATAATACAACTTAATTGGAGAATAAAATGAGTCAAACAGTTACAGCAACATGGTTACAAGATTTCACCTTTGTTGGTAAAACCGATGGTAACAAATCTGTTGTCATGGATGCGCCAACTACTGCAGGTGGCGATAAAATAGCTCCTGCACCAATGGAAATGGTTTTATTTGGATTAATCGGATGCACAGGCATTGATGTCAAATTAATTCTAGGCAAAGCCAAAAAAGATGTGACTAAACTAGAAGTCATTGCCACCGCTGAGCGACGTGATGAGTTTCCACGAATTTTTACTGATATTCATGTGCACTATAAAGTCTCAGGTAGCAATATTGATGAAAAATCTGTGGGACGAGCCGTCAAATTATCCGCTGAAAAATATTGCTCCGTTTCTGCCATGCTGGACAAAACAGTCAATATTACCCACGATTTTGAGATTGTCGAATAATTCTGACTAAGTTATCTTTACGCATAATCATAAGGCCCTCCGATTTCGAGGGCTTTTTTGTAGGCATCTCGTGCGTGAATTTTATCCACATAGTTCGCAATTGCAGGATAACCACCTGATTTATTGCTTGCCATAGCTGCTTCAAGAGGAAAGCTCATTTGAATATCTGCACCAGATAGCTTGTCTCCTGCAAACCATTTATTTTCTTTCAAGTGGTTTTCAATAAAGTCCATGTTGTTGTTGATATTGGGTCCCACATAGCCATCCATCACTTTATTGGCAATACCTTTCGCAATGGGTTTTACAAAAAATGGCATGGGAGCGGTTTTAATTTTATCAAAAATAAGCTTAAGCAACATTTGTGGCATCAAAGAACCTTCAGCAAAATGCAACCAGTAAATATACTGACGGTATTCATCAGTTCCCAGCTCAGGTATTAATTCTTTGCCATAATTCTGCGCTAGATACTCAATGATAGCACCTGATTCTGCAATGGTTACATCGCCATTGCTCTCATCTGTTATCACCGGTGATTTACCTAATGGATGCACATCAAATAATTCTTGAGGAGCTAATTGCGTTTTACTGTCTCTTTGGTAATGTTTGACTTGATAAACTATACCAATTTCCTCACACATCCACAAAATACGTTGCGAACGAGAATTATTAAGATGATGAATGATAATCATTGTGATTTACCTATAGCTTTTACATTTATGTTATTATGGCTGAATTATATTAATTGA
>JALWML010000613.1:0-1694 GCA_027083915.1 Lysobacterales bacterium
AAAATACAAATTCAAACAACAATACCAAATAAAAAAGACAATTGAGAAGACAATATTCTTGAAAAATCAATTTCTTTTTCATTTTAAAAACGAATAAATGTTTGATTTTGTCCCAATAAAAGAAGTGTACTTATTAAAGTAATAGTAATCTCGATTATGCCCCAAATCCCGTATTCATAAGGGGTTAGTAATTTAGTATAAAGAGGTAATAATAAAAAACCAACAAACTTATTGGCAATAGCACTGATACTGTAAATAAAAGTATCTTTAAACGTTTGCAGGATTTTTTTAAACATTAAACTCATTTATTTTGCAATTTCGGAAGATGGTAATTGATTGGTCTTTATCCCAACTTGAAAAATGGGGTTCTGAATATTTAAAAAATCAAATATTTTATTTTGCCCTTCCTTGGTATTTAAATCATCTATCCAGAAAATTCTAAATTGATGAGGATATCTTTTTTCAAACTCTTCAGCAATACGATAATATTCATCATAATACAACGCTACCGCCTCTTCTATAGTTTGGGCATTGTACTTTGGATAACATTGATCCCAATGATTAAAACTCCATTGAGTACCATCATGGTTTATCCACGGACAAAAATTTAATCGACCAACCCAATTGACATAACTTTTTATTGTTGCATCCCGCTCACGACGCATGCAAATAAATTTAGCATCAGGAATGATTTCTTGAATTAGTGGGACGTATGGCAAATAATAAAATGCAATATCCCCTACTAAATGATAAAAAAGAGATAAAAATCGAAATACATGTAGCTGATGTTTTACTCTTCTTACTCCATTAACCCAGGGTATCCGCCATTGCTCCTTTTCGTGCCACACTTTTGCCTTGTACTGAAGATTTAATAGTCTGGCTAGTGATTGTGTACCACTACGGCCACTCCCCAATCCAATAACGATTTTTCCGTGGTGTCCTGTTATTTTTTCCACAACAAAATTCGTTGCAGGAAGCATCATCGCTTCTGCTGCATATAAAAACCGTCTTTTAATCGCAAACATAGTTTAAATCCTATTTTTATAATGCTTCACCAATGGATTTTTACCGGATATATTTATCCATATTCCTTCTAATGTTGCTACTATAGCGTGAACATTTCGGGTAAGTAAAATATCTTTTACAACCAACCCCAAAAAAGACCAATAATGGGCCAATTTATATTTTAAAGATTGGGGCATATTCTTCTTAAAAAAATAATAATAATTTATAACAAACATTTTGTGCCTTTTTCGAATAGATAGCCGCGTTTCCGGTGCAGCCATATGGTAATGATACAATGTAGCATCTGGAATGTACATAAGTGGATACTTTTTCTGCACCCGGTAAGAAAAGTCGACGTCCTCCAAATAACTATAGCCACTAAAAAGATTATCAAACTGAAATTCCTGGAATACCTCTTTCCGGTATGCACAACAGGCTCCAACTAACCATTGAACACGTATTGGTTCATGAATTTTAGGATGAATGGTGTTATTTGCCCCTGACAATTTAATTTCGCCCTTTTTGATTTCAGGAAGAAAGAATATTCTCCGAATTAACGAGGAAATAAATGGCAAAGATGGCTGATTGAGTATTTTTCCTGTCACCCCCATTACATCTGGATTATTTTCAAAAAAATCAAGCATAATTTTTATAAAACTTTTATCTAAAACTACATCATCATCTAAAAA
>JALWML010000613.1:1704-2166 GCA_027083915.1 Lysobacterales bacterium
ACATCATTCCTGTTCCTTTCAATACCGATATTTCTTTGCTTGGTTAAACCAGGTTCCGTATGAATATATACAAACTCAATTTTTTCTAAGTTAACCAGAGGGAATAAATATTCATTTAAGCCTTTTTTTTTGCTGGCATCAACAATAATGATTGTATCTGGTAAAACAGTTTGATTTACTAAACTTTCAATACACTGATAAATTTGTTTCCACCTATCTTTAGTAGGAATGATCACTGAAACCGTCATAATATCATCCTCACACATACTGCCCGACAATTTCCAGCAATTCCTTTTCCCGCTTGTTAAAGGGGAAATGCTCAACCATTCGTTGACGACACTGCTGGCCTTGTTCCGGGGGCGCCTGGAGTGCTTTCTGAATCAACGCCGCCGCCTGGTGCGCATCCCGCTCCCGAAGGACAAACCCACATTCACCAACCTGCCGGGGCATGCCACTCACCGC
>JALWML010000614.1 GCA_027083915.1 Lysobacterales bacterium
TTTAACGCATGCGGATGCTTTGTGTACAGATGATAGTGACTACCAAAAAATCCGGCAGCAATTGCGTGATAAACAATGGCAAGAGTGGTTTTTGAGTCAAACCATCCCTGAGCGCGTTGAATTTGCTCAAAATGCACGAATACAATCGCAACAACACACTCAGTCTTCTGATAGCCAAATTATGGATGTTAATCAAGGGGCTGTTGATGATTTATTTAGTCAATATAATGCCACCTTAATGTTACATGGACATACACACCGTCCAGGATTTCATCAAACACAAACAAAAAATAAAACCAGACAAAGAATGGTCTTAGGTGACTGGCACTTTCAAAACTCTTGCATAGAGCACTTCAAAGGTAATTTTCAACTTATAACTCATTAATATCAACCCTGTGGCATAATACCACACTACAGCAAGCACTGATAACGCAGTCCAAGGACGAATAGGCTTAGACCATTCATAATAAAATCAAATAGGTGAATTCAAAATATAAAATTGTATGCCTATGATTTCACCCTGTTGGGACTACAAGAAATCCTCATCTCGGGATTAAATTATTTTATGCGTATCATCCATGATACTTACCCACATACATGGGCTAACGTGAAAATTCTTTCCAGAAGAATTTTTGAGATAGAGAACTAACACTACAATACAATCTTTGATGTGAGAATTTCTTGTAGTCCTGAATTGCGGTATTATGTCGCAGGGTTAATAATTTGCTCTAGGGGGTGATATTTACTGTCGCATGTATGGTAAAATGTTGCGCTATTAAATTCATTGAGGGTTGCATGACTCTCTTAAACAAATATCTAGAGGAAATATATGTCAGTATTAGAAAAGTTGAATACTATTCGAGCCGCTAAAGGTAGTGTGCTAACAAAGGGTTTAAGCGATGATGTTATTGCTAATTTTTTACAAAGTGACTCCGCTTTAACTGTTGCTATTGAAAATGCGTACACAAGTTTTTTAGCTATCAAAGAAGAATTTCCTGAGCTGCTCGATATGGATGAGTCGGCTCAAATGAAGACAGTCCAGGAAGATTACATCAACTTTTATTCCGAAGATGCGATTAATCCATATGTTTCACTTGGTGGAAAAGGTGCGTGGTTAATCACACTTAAAGGCGCAGTATTGCATGATAATGGTGGATATGGAATGTTGGGTTGCGGTCATGCTCCGGATTTTGTTCTGGAGGCTTTGAGTCGTCCGCATGTCATGGCAAATATTATGACGCCCTCTGTTTTGCAGATGAAACTCAGCAAAGCCATTAAACGTGAAGTCGGTCACTCACAAGGTTCTTGTCCTTTTGACAAGTTTTTATGCATGAACTCAGGTTCTGAAGCAGTAACTGTTGCGGCTCGTATATCTGATATTAATGCTAAAAACATGACAGCACCTGGTGCTCGTCACGAAGGTAAAGAAATTAAAATAATGGCACTAAAAGGTGCTTTTCACGGTCGTACCGATAGACCTGCTCAGTATTCGGATTCGTCACTGCCTAGTTACCGTAAAAATTGTGCATCATTTGCTGCGCGTGATAACTTGATAACTATTCCAATTAATGATGTTGCAGCTCTTGAGGCTGCCTTTGCTCAAGTTGATGCGGATAATGTCTTTGTCGAATCATTTTTTATGGAACCCGTCATGGGTGAGGGAAATCCTGGCATGGGAATCACAAGAGAATTTTATGAAACAGCTAGACGTTTAACAAAAGAGCGTGGAACGTTGTTTTTAATTGATTCAATACAAGCAGGGTTACGTGCACAAGGTTGTTTATCCATTGTCGATTATCAAGGTTTTGATGGTATTGAAGCACCAGATATGGAAACCTATTCTAAAGCACTTAATGCAGGGCATTATCCATTATCAGTATTGGCAATGTCACCAACTACGGCACAAATGTACGTCAAAGGCGTTTACGGTAATACCATGACAACGAATCCAAAAGCGATGGATGTTGCCTGTGAGGTATTGGCACGAGTTGATGATGACTTTAGATCGAATATCTTAGAGCGAGGTAAAGAATTTGTTGAAAAACTTAACGGTTTACAAGAAAAATTAGATGGCAAAGTCACAAATGTTCAAGGAACAGGATTGTTGTTTTCATGTGAGTTGTCTAAAGAATTCAAAGC
>JALWML010000615.1:0-5325 GCA_027083915.1 Lysobacterales bacterium
GTGCTGCAAAATAAGCGCATTATTCATGTGCCAGCCAACAATAATCGGTTACCTTTCATTTTCTTTAATTTATCGGGAAAAGAAGATGATGCGAATTCTGTGCGTTCAAATTATTCAGGTATTGGAACTGAGTTTATCATTCGCAATGAAAACTTTTATGCTCTCGGCAATAGTTTTCATAATTTAACTGGAATTGATCAGGACTATCAGCCCATTAGTTTAGCAGCAGGTAAGAAAAAGCTGATTGATTATATCGCACTTGAATGGTCCGATGGCGTTTACCAAACTGAGTTGGGTTTAGAAATTTCAAAATACTATAAAATAACTGAAACTCAAAGACAATTGTCGAGTTGCCCAGTGATATTCGCATGGAATAATAACCAGTACGAATTTATCAGTGATGTTCTTGGAGTAGGTGGTATTGGTTTTGCTATTGGTCGCCATGAATATGGAGAGCCTCGCCCATGGGAAAATTATTTATTAATGGCCAATCAACTTACTTCTAAAGACGGTCTTTTTAAAATACAATTTACCGAACCAATGGAAGAATCTGCTTATTTGGATGAGTTTAAAATTGAAGTTATTGACATTCCTGAGCGTTATCATCTTTTACTTGATGAACGCATGGGAATATCACCACCTGAAGTGACAGGAGATGTTATCTATTATCGCAACAAGATTAAACCCAGTCGTGTTCTGAATCAAGATAATATAGATGTTACTCAAGCAGCTTTAACCACCGACAAAATAGCCATTGAAATTGACAATAGTGACAGTCGATTCCTCGGTTTAGTAGACGAACAAGTCATTACAATGGAGTTTGCTGAAGATTTACAAGGTGATTATCAATTTGTCATGAATGGGTGGGTTGAATACGGTTATTCTCAAACTATGTTTGCCGCTTGGCAAGCAGGAAAAATTGCTCAGGCTCCATCATTAGAGTACTTTTTTGATGGCCAATGGCGGGTTTTATTAAAAGAGTTTGGTTACCCAGCAGGAATGCCTCGCAGTGCTTCTGTAGCTATAAATATTCCACAGAAAACCAAAAAATTAAGAATTCGAACCAATATGGAGGTTTATTTTGATGAACTTGCGTTAGTAAAGCCCGAAAAAATAGAAGAGATGGTCAAACATACACTGACACTTCAATCGGCACAGCTTAATCAATTGGGTTTTCCACAGCGAACAAACAATGCTCAACGTGTGCCAAGTTATGATGTTAGTCAAATTAAACCATTCTGGGATACACGTTATATGGAAGGAGCCTATACCCAATTAGGTGAAATTATGCCAATGGTTGAAAAGCATGATAATGCACTCGCAATCATTGGAGCAGGAGAGGCAATAGAGTTTAATTTTATTGATGATTTGCCTGTATTAAGTGATGGTTTTGAGCGCTATTTTCTGCTAAAGTTCGTCGGATGGGCAAAAGACATGGATATTTTAACGCATAATGGTGAAACACTTGCCCCGATTCCTGTTGATGGAGTGATTTCTGAACAGGCAAAAAAATTGAATTTAAAATATAATACCCGATACAAGGCGGGCAAGTAAAACATGAATATGATACAAAAAAAACGTCCAAGAAAAGCAGTTGGGCCAAAATTAAAAATTGTGTTAAGAATAGTTTTTTTCTTATTTGCACTATTAGCAATTAATTCTATTTATTTATCACTCATTACCTTTGTTGAGTGGTTAACAAGCAAGAGTTTACAAGATCAAACCTACCTTTTTATGTTTTTAAGCCATTTAGTCTTAGGACTGCTATTGATTGTGCCTCTCATAATTTATGGCATAATCCATATTGGTAATACTAAAACTCGCCGTAACAAACGTGCAATTAAAGCAGGATATGCGCTTTTTATCTTTTCAATTTTGTTATTGTTGACTGGATTGGTTCTAACCCGTGGCATACCTCTGGTTGAAATTAAAAATACACAGTGGCGTGACATAACTTATTGGCTGCATGTTATTTTGCCTTTTGTTGCTATTTGGTTGTTTGTTATGCACCGTTTGGCAGGACCAAAGCTATCGTGGTTGCCAAGTAAGTTAACGATTGTTGCCACACTTGTAACACTAGGTCTATTGGCTTGGCTGCAGCAAGAAACCTTTTTCCCTAAAGAAATTCAACACCAGGAAATGAACCCTTTATTTGCTCCATCCTTTGCCCAAACAAGTACCAATAAACATATTAAGCCAAAAGATTTAGACAATAATCAATACTGTAAAAATTGCCATGCAGATGTTCATGAAGGTTGGATGAACTCTGTACACAAAGTATCAAGTTTTAATAATCAGTCCTACTCTTTTGCTATTAACAATACCCGTAAATATTTACAAAAACGAGATGGTAATCATGATGCAGCAAAACTGTGTGCTGTTTGTCATGACCCAGTAATAATGTTTAGTGGTGAGTTTGATAAAGATAAAGACTTTTCAGGAACTAAAATTGGTGAAGCGGGTATTACTTGTACTACTTGTCATGCCATTTCTGATATAAATTCTATCAAAGGCAATGGCTCTTATACATTGACCATTCCAGAGCAATATCCTTTTACACGTTCAGAATTGCCTTTTTTGCAATGGGTAAACCAAACCTTGGTCAAGGCTAAACCTGATTTCCATAAAACATCTTACTTAAAACCGCTACATAAAAAAGCTGAATTTTGCAGTGTTTGTCATAAAGTAGCGTTACCTAAAGCATTAAATCATTACAAGTGGCTTCGTGGTCAGGATCACTATGATTCTTTCTTTTTATCTGGCGTATCAGGACATGCCGTAGCCAGTTTTTATTATCCCCCAAAAGCTAAAGAAAAGTGTGCCGAATGTCACATGCCATTACAAGACTCTGATGATTTTGGCGCCATTACCGAATCATTAACTGGTAATGGGCAGGTACACAGTCATTATTTTGAAGCGGCAAACTCAGGTATTCGCTATTTGAACAACTTGAAGCCAGACCCAGTTAACGCTTTATTGCCAGGTTCATTATCGGTTGATATTTTTGGGGTTAAGCACAATGGTGAATTAACAGGTGAGCTTGTAGCCCCCTTAAATGAGCATGTGGAATTGCAACCAGGTAAACGTTATTTGCTTGAATCTGTTATAAAAACTGTAAAATTAGGGCATGAATTTACCCAAGGTACGGCTGATTCCAATCAGGTCTGGGTGGAATTTAATGTTTACCATAATGGTGAAAGAATCGCCGCAAGTGGTGGTATTAACAACCAAGGTCAAGTAGATGATTGGTCTTATTTTATAAACACATGGGTGCTGGATAAAAATGGTAACCGCATTGATAAGAGAAATGGCGAAGACATCTTTACTGCCTTGTACAATCATGGTATTCCACCTGGAGCTGCTACTGTTATTCACTATGCATTAGATATTCCGGCTGAACTTAGAGGTGAAATAACATTGGAAGCACAAGTGCTATACCGTAAGTTTGATACCACTTATTATCGGTTCTTTACAGAAAATAAGACAAAATTTAATGACTTACCAATTCTGACACTGGCAAGAGATGTTCAAAAAATCTCTGTTAAGCCAGATGCTAGTACCCAGATACCAGTAGTGAGTGATTGGAAACGTTGGAATGATTACGGTATTGGTTTATTACGTCAAAAAGCCTATAAACAAGCAGAAGAAGCTTTCAAGCAGGTGGCGATACTAGGACGAGCAGAGGGTTGGATTAATTTAACTCGAACTTATCTTCAACAAGGACGATTAGACGAAGCACAAGATGCACTGAATCAAGCGGCAAAAGTTGAAGGCTTTAGGTATACCTGGCAATTGGCTTATTTTGCTGGAGTCATAGATTTACAAAATGGTTTTATTCAAAAAGCTTTAGATAATTTTAAACGTGTTTACCAAACTGAATTTCAAAATGCCAAAGAGGCGAATTTTGACTTCTCAAAAGATTATAAATTTGTCACATTATATGCACAAACTTTATTTCAACGCGCAAAAATGCTTGCCCCAGAGGAGCAGAAAGATTTCTACCAACAATCAATTGATAAATTTAATGAGGTGCTTGTCATGAACCCCGAGTGGGCAGATGCACATTTTGGCTTGTTTCAACTTTATGCAGCACTCGGTGATATCCAAAATGCACAAAAACATAAAGCTTTACATGATAAACACAAAGTTGATGATAATGCGCATGATACCGTTATTGCTAAAGCGCGAGCACAAAACAAAGCCGCAGATCATGCTGCCGAAATGATTGCAATTTATGAGTTAGATAGACTGAATAACACGATGTCTGTGAAAAACTTTATCCAAAAAAATACTATCCGAGAAGAATAAACATGACAAATAAAAGTACTGAGAAACATTCCATTGCCAATGATGCAGTGATTGCGGAATTTTTTAAAAGGTCTTTGAAAATAATAGCAGTGATGATTCTGATAACTATCGGCTTAGTGTATTATTTTACCCAAGAAAAGAAACAAGAAGTTATTGTAGAACAAGCTTATCAAGCGCCTAAAAAACTCAGCCATGCAGTAAAGCCACCACAAACACTTTTTGCTGAGCAAGCTAAACAACGTGGCATTGGTTTTGTTCCAGAAAACGGAGCCACTGGAGAACGCATGTTACCAGAAACAATGGGGCAAGGAGTGGCCTTTATTGATTTTGATAATGATGGTGATCAAGACTTAGTTTTTGCCAATGGCACCAACTGGGAATGGAATCATGCTATTTCTCCTGCTCCAACACAGCATATTTATGAAAATGATGGCAAAGGTTATTTTACTGATGTGAGTGTTCAGATGGGATTGAATAAAACATTTTATGGAACTGGTATCGCCATTGGTGATGTCAATAAGGATGGCTATGATGATATCTTTATTGCAGCAGTTGGAAAAAATCATTTATACCTTAACCAACAAGGAAAAGCGTTTCTTGAAAGCGATGCTCTATTAGACTGCACTGTCAATGGTTGGAGTACATCAAGTGGTTTTTTTGATTATGATAACGATGGTGATCTAGATTTAATGGTACTTAATTATGTCCAATGGTCCAAAGAATTGGATTTGGCTGCAGATTATAAGATTGACGGAATAGGACGAGCCTATGGGCCACCTAGCAATTTTCCAGGAACCCATAATTGCTTATTTGAAAATCAAGGAGATGGTAATTTTGTGGATGTAACACAGGCATCAGGCATAGTGATTAAAAATTCTGCTACTGGAGAGTTTGAAGGTAAATCATTGGCACTTACCTTTTTAGATATCAATCAAGATGGTTTTGAAGATGTTGTTGTTGCAAATGATACCACTAAAAATTTCGTTTTTATCAATCAAAAAAATAAAACATTTAAGG
>JALWML010000615.1:5335-9388 GCA_027083915.1 Lysobacterales bacterium
CATTTAAGGAACAAGGTGCGCAAATTGGACTTGCTTATAATGCCAGTGGTAAGGCTACAGGAGCAATGGGCTTGGATACGGCTTATTATAAAAATAATGATGATATGGCAGTAACCATTGGTAATTTTGCCAATGAAATGACTTCATTTTATGTTAATCGATCTAATTTAGGTTTTTTTACTGACGAATCGGTAATCACTGGTATTGGTCCTAAATCGCGTCAGGCACTGAGTTTTGGTTTATTCTTTTTTGATTATGATTTAGATGGAAGACTAGACTTCTTTCAAACCAATGGACATGTAGAAAATGATATAAACAAAGTGCAAGCAGCACAACATTATGCTCAAAAAAGTCAATTGTTTTGGAATTGTGGTGAGGATTGTGAACGCACTTATGTGCCGGTTGAGGATGCTGGAGATTTAACCCGTCTTGATTTGGTTGGAAGAGCGGCGAGTTATGCTGATGTAGATAATGATGGCGACCTCGATATTGTTGTTACCCAAGTTGCACGAGCGCCAAAATTATTTATTAATGAATCAGAACACGGTAATTGGATTGGTTTAAGGTTTCAATCTCAGTTACCAATAAACGCAGGAGAGATTAAGTTAATTCTCAATGGAGCAAAGAGAAAAGCATTCAGCTCAACAACAAAAAGTTACTTGTCTCAGATTCCAAAAGATATAATTTTGGGAATTAAAGATAAAAATATTGACTCAATTTTAGTAAAGTTTCACAATAAAGAAGTTAAAATTTCTCCTAAAGTTAATCAGTGGAATGTAATTAACCTTGATAATTAACAGTACAATCAAGTTCATAAGCTATAGTATTCTAATTGCTTTGGTCTACTATGGATTTGGTTTACTCATAAAACCTCTACTTCTTCCTCCAACCTATGCCGCTCCTGTTTGGCCATCTGCAGGTATTGGCGTAGGGGTGATTTTATTGTTTGGTTATAGATATATCCCCGCCATTATTATTGGGGAGTTTTTGATAAACTTCCACTTCTATAAATTTGATCGCTTATCAGATGAGCCTAGTCTTTTATTTGCCTATATCGCATTGTTGATGGCGACAGTAATTCGCAGTGTCCTCGGTGCTTATTTAGTTAAGAAATATGTCGGTAAGGACAATACGCTGTTAACCTTACAATCAATTATTCGTTTGTTTATTTTTTCAGCGATTATTCCCGTTACCTTAACTGCCTTTTTATCCACTTATGTATTAACCGTAAGTGGAATGTTAGACAGAGAACTTTTTTTGGTTAACTACAGTGCTTGGTGGTTTGGAGATAATGTTGGAATTTATATAATCTTACCGCTAATGTTTGTTCTATTTAAAAAACCAAGGTCGATATGGTGGGATAGATTTTATACAACCTTCATACCCATTATTGTTTCCTTTATTTTATTAATAGTGATGGCTCTAAATATTAAAAAAATTGAAGAAGTGCGTATTCATGATAAGTTAAAAACTGCACATGATACTTTTACGAATAGTATATTAGCAGATTTCTCAAAGAGAATGAATGGATTACATAATCTTAATGATAGTGAGGCGATTCAACTTTTAGATCAGTTTTTTGTAGAACATTCTTCAAAAATTATCGAGAAGTACAAGTTAGAAGACATTAATATTAAGGTTATCTCTCAATACGATAAACAACTCAAGACGCTAGTTGAAACAGCAAAAACACCTGAAAACAAGCAGTTGTCACAAACTAAATCGGCTTTTTCTTTTTTTAATCATAAATGGATATTTGAGGTCACTGCAAAATCTAGTTTCTATAGTAAACATTCTACTTGGTTGTTTTGGTGGTTGTTGTCTTTGGGGTTTTTATTTATTTCCTTTCTTGAATCAGGCTTGTTAGTCATTACTGGTAACTCAATTTTAATCAATAAACGCGTTGAACAGAGAACAAAAAAAATAGAATCTCTGAACGAAAGTTTAAAAAGCAGTGAAGAAAAATACAAACAAATGGTTGAAATTCAACCTGTCATGTTTTGGAAACATACTCTTGGTAGTAAAAAACTGGATTTTTTAAGTGAAGAAGCTGAAAAAATAATGGGCTATAATCTTGATAAATTAATGGAAATGAGTTTTATAAATGAAATCATTGATACAAGAGATATTAAAAATGTTAATAACAAATACTTTGAAGGGGCTCAGTCATTAAAACGATTTGAATTTAAATACAGGGCTTACCGTAAAGATGGTAAATTAATATGGCTTAAAGACTTTGTTACTCCCCACTATAATGAAAAAGAAGATTCAATTGAATTGTTAGGAATTAAGATTGACATCACTCAAGATGAAGAAAAAGAACAAAAAATTAAACAATTAGCCTACTTTGATAGCATGACCAATTTGCCTAATAGAGATAGCTTTATGCTGTCTTTGCAAGAGGCAATCCTTGAGGCTCAAAGAATGCGTTCTTTTGGAGCTATATTGTATTTGGATTTGGATAGGTTTAAAGTATTAAACGATTCTATGGGGCATTATTTTGGGGATGAGTTGTTAAAAAAAATTGCCGTGAGACTAAAAAGTATAATAAGAAAAGGTGATATATGTTCTCGATTTGGGGGTGATGAATTTGTCATATTATTACAAAATAAAGAAAGTGATTGTTCTACATTCAAGCAAAACGCTAAAACAGTTGCCACTAAAATCTTAAAAGGCATGCAGGAAAACTTTTTCATAGATGGCTATCATTTCCATACATCATTTAGTATTGGTATCAGTATTTTCCCCGATGGTACAAATGACCCGGATGAAATAATACAACAAGCAGATATTGCTATGTATGCTTCAAAAGCAAGAGGAGGAGGTGAAATAAGTTTCTTTGAAAGTTCTATGCAAGAAAAAGCTAACATGTTATTGAGAACAGAAGAATTTTTAAAACAAGCTTTTATCAAGAATGAATTTGAAATGTATTATCAACCAATCTTTAATAGAGAGAAAGAAGTGCGTCATTTAGAGGCGCTTATTCGTTGGAATCATCCCGAAGATGGACTGGTTTTACCTGATGATTTTATTGGAATAGCAGAAGAATCTAGAATCATTATAGAGTTAAATGAGTGGATTTTTAATAATGTTTTCAAGACCATTGGAGAACGCCAAGAAAAAGGAGAAAGACTCATTCCAGTTTCAATTAATGTAAGCTTGTTTCAATTCCGCCACACTAAAATTATTGAGGTGATTGAAAAATACGCAAATAAATATGCAATTGATACGCGTTTAATTACTCTGGAATTAACAGAATCAATTGCCATAGAGGACTTTGATGATGCATTAATTAAACTCTATAAGTTAAAAAATATTGGTGTAAATCTTGCTATTGATGATTTTGGTTCAGGTTATTCATCACTGAGGTATTTAACAAAAATGCCTATTGACATGCTTAAAATCGACAAGTCATTTATTAGTAACCTCAAGCAAGAAAGTGCATCAGAATTTCTCATAGAAACGATTGTAAACATGGCAAAAAAACTCAACTTGGCAGTTGTAGCTGAAGGCGTTGAAACGCCAGAACAATTCGAGCTTTTAAAGCATTTAGGCTGTGAATATTTTCAAGGGTTTTTAGTTAGCAAAGCTTTGCCTTATAAAGAAATTGAATTGATATTGCGACAGAAGCAATAGACAATAAGAGACCTTTGCAAATTTTTTACTCGTTCCACGAGTAGTGCAAAGGTCTCTCTAATGAAGTTGTTCAGTTAACACCTTTGCTGGTTTATCAAAATAAGCAATAATTTACATGCAGTGTTTAGGTTTTGGTAAGCCTGCATATTTACTAGCCAAACGGACTGGTCCGTCAGCAAATAAACGGTAAAGGTATCGTGAGCTTGCAATTTCTTTATTGATATTAATTTTTATTGCTTTAATTAACAAACGCATTGGTGGGGTGGTTTCTGTATCACAATAAATTTTTCTAACAAGTTCAATAATTTGCCAATGTTCATCAGTCAAATCAATACCATCTTTTTGTGCCAATTGTTCTCCTAAGTGTTTTGTCCAAAGTTTGTAATCTTGAAAGTGCCCATTGTCATCTAGTTTTAT
>JALWML010000616.1 GCA_027083915.1 Lysobacterales bacterium
TTTATCAACCCAGTTAAATGTATTATCAATAAAATTAGTTTTCATAAATTTGGAGAATTGTCAATCTTCAACTGGAAATCTTGCGAATATTATTGAGGAAAAAATAGAAGCATTATAAACAGTAATCGAACCCGTAAACAAGCCAGATATTAAAATATAAGCACTTCCTATTTAAATGATACTCTTATGTTTTCAAAAAACAATAGAAGTTTTCATTTTACGCTCATTACTACAGGATTGGAAACGTCAAAGTGTTCGGTTAGCAACTATCTTAACGAAGGATTTAGTTCGCACTTCGGCCAATGACAATCCTGTTGCTTCGATTTCTTTTTCAGTAATTGCTCCTGAATTAAGAGCGCGTAAGAAGAAATTGAGCAAACCTTGACCCGTAGCCGCATCATCAAAGACATCGCCCACAAGAGTGGCTTGAGCGGCTTTTTCGATAAAGTTTGTTAAGCGAATTGAGGCTTGTTCTAGCGATTGTAAAAAGAAGGTATAACAAGCAGCATAGCGAATGGGAATTTGAGCAGGATTGAGATCCCAGCCTTGGTAATAACCCATCTCAAGTGAATGAATAATATCATCGTAAGCCAGTTTCCATGCTTTATGAACCGTTTCTTCATCACCAATTGGCATAGTGCTGGTTGCTCCATTGGATAACCACACGCCGGTACCAGCAAAGGTTAGTTTCATCATTTGTAGGGCAAAATCACAGGCAGGGTGTTGCATTTGTTGGTAGGCAGCAGTGATGTCAAAACTGGCTGTATAATCATAAGTACCAAAATGTGCGCCACGGCAACGTCCATTAGCTGCTTTATAAATAAGTGGCATGTGATTGACCCCATTTTGTGAGAGTAGCGCTTGGGTTGTTTCTATCATTATTTCAATTTTGAGTTCGCCATTATTCAAGCCTAATTGTTCTTCTAAGTGATCAAGTAATTGAACAAAAGCAGTGACTTGCTCAGGAATGTTGACCTTTGGCAGGGTGATAACAAAATTTTCTGGAACTTTGCCACCATTTTCTTTGATTAAAGTTGATACGAAAATATCTAAGGTGCGCGCACTTCGGCTTTTTAACTCTTCATTAAAAGGTTTGATACGAATACCCATATACGGGGCAGCGACACCTTGTTTTAGGGCGGATGCAAACTCTTTGGCAGTAAATTCTGCGGTGGCATCTTCTTCGGCATCGGGGCGATTGCCATACCCATCTTCAAAATCAATGCGAAAGTCTTCAACCGCACATGATTTTAATTTAGCAGCCACGCGCTGATGCACTTGTTCCCACAGTTCTTGATTGCCGGGCAAATCTAACGCTTTGGCAAGCGTGGATGCATTGGGTGCATATTTTTCAAAGGCTTTTAAGGATAGCTCACCAATTTTTTTTGTGGCTCCTGCTTTGTAAAGTTGCGCACCACCATATAAAGTATGAATAGGCTGTTGTTGCTCTCCATCTCCAGGATAATGTGCGGTAAAGGTTTTGTTTGCTTTTTCTAGTGTCTTGAATATGCTGTTAAGTTCTTTTTCTTGTATGCTGTGCATTGGTAATTTAATCCTTGTTTATTGTTTATTACCCAAATCCCGATATAGAAATCACGATGCTAACACAAGTCTTTAATGCACCTAAGAAATCATCAAAAAGCTTCATCACCAATAAGGTGTATTTAGTTTTTGTTGATTCCTTATGCACATCAACTACTTGCACTATCATTCGCGATTCTATATCGGAATTTGGGTATTATTATTTTACCTTTGTAATATAGTCGACGCAATAAATATCGTCATCTATTAAAATGATTTTCTTGGGCAAAAAAATGTCCTTCTTCCGTATAATGCGCAATAGGGTATTGAATCTTGTGTTTTATCTGCTTCATTTATTGGGGTAAAAAGAAAACTAATTGCTTTTTTAGTACTTGCAACAAGCAGAGAATCTGGATTTTTTACATTAATTGATTGTGCAATTTTATTTGTGACAATAAGTTTTTCTTGTTTGGGTTTTATTAAATTATTGTATATGAATTTATCATTTCTGGCTTGAAAATCCAAGTCTACTTCTTGCAAAGGCTTATGGTTTTTTATCAATTTTGATATATCTAAAGCATTCAGCATTTCGTCTTTAGTCTGGATGGGTTTAACTG
>JALWML010000617.1 GCA_027083915.1 Lysobacterales bacterium
TTCATTTCCACGAACGATTCATCATTAGAATATGTAAACCCAGTTGGATCCATTTCTAAAACAGTTTTCTTTGGTTTAACACCTTTTTGCCCTTCAGCAATATTTTCACCGGAATAAATTTGTATTTTATCTTTGTGCACCATTATATCAGTTGACCCATTATCTACCAAAAGATGCCATAGCTTTTTCTTTTCATCATAATATTGATAATACCCATTCTCGGCTTTATGGTGCAAATGGAAAGTTTCTCGACCAGAATAATATGCAGGTAATTTTTCTTTACTTACCAGTTTAATTATTTCCCCATATAATAATGAGTTAGTTCGGAAACCACTTCTTACCATCATCCCTGGTTTTAACGGTTGATAACTACCGTACGATTCAATTTTACCAGTACCATTTTTCTTATATCTCTGATAATCCCCCATTTTATTAATACACCAAAGACCCGCTTTGTCATTCTTATCCATTAATAATTCAGGGATAGAAATTTTATAACGACCTTCTCCACGCGGATCTTTATCGGGCAATACAATACCAACATATTCTTTAACATAAGTACTCATCTTTCTCCTTTTAATTTATCAAATAGTTTAGTATTATCAACATTATCATTTACAATACTAAGCCATTATATTAAAAACACAACCTCATGAAAGAGGCTGTGCGTTATGTTTTATTTACTTCCACTAGGGATATTCTGTGCTTTTGCAAGAAGATCGGTGTATTTCTTAGCAGTTTTATTAAATACTTCCATATTATTGAGTACTTGAACTGCTTGATCCGCAATACCATCTGTAACAATTGACAAAGGTGTTCCATCAAATTTAAAAGGTACATTCAACTGCATCAAAGAATTATCCTCAATACTAGAATCGAAGGCACTTGATGGATTAATTGTTGGAAATACTCCATCATAAATATATACTTGGAGTAGATCATCTTTAGTCCACTCAGTTGTATTTGCTTCAAGGTTTTTACCTCTTGCAACAGGCTTGGTTTGAATAACCATACAAATACCTTTATATTCATCACCAGAAAATTGTTTTGCTACTGTTGATGCTCCAAGATAAGGATTCATATAACTAGCCCACAAGGATATAGCTCGATAAACAGGTGATCCAAATCTTTCTCTAAAAGTTAATGAAAAATCAGTTGTTCCAGTTACACCTGTAATAAAGTTTGAAGTAGTCCCGCCCAAACCTTTTTCTTCAGCAACATTAATTTGTGCATCAGAATGAGGTGTAAACTGAATTGCATTACTTAATAGATGATTTTTTGCATGGCTTGAACTATATTTATCATTGGTAAACAATAAACTAGGCAAACCAAAAAGAACATAGAAATACCCTTTAACAGCAGAGTGCGTTTTTGAATACGCACCTCCACTATATCTAGTACCATCTTGTTCACTATCGTTTTTATAACCAATCGGCTCTAAAATATTACTCATTTATTTTTCTCCTTATTTAACGATAATTGGAATATTAATCTTCTCGATGATACCAACAAATGTTACCATAAGATAGATATATAATGTATTACTCGCAGAATCAAATTTAGGCGAAACTTCGACTGTTTCAAAAATACCGTCAACCAAATTATCTTCTCTAACTGTCCAGCGTTGCATATAATTCTCAACTCTACTGACTGCTTCTGTTTGAATTGTAACTATCGCTTTAAGTTGCAATAGATCTTTTAAAAGCTTAGGAAGGTCTTTTCTAATTCTGTGAAGAGTTTTGATATTATTAATTCTAGACAATTTACTATTACGTTTGTAAGATGTGAATTGGTCAATAAAATATAGTCCATCTGGTTCACTAATAATAGTATTAATTTGTTTTTGTCTTAATTTCTCAATTTGTTCGCTTGTTGGTTTATAACTTGGTTTATATCCACTTACTGGCATTTGGCCTTTTACAATATTTGCAACTGGTTCTGTGATAGAAATAGTATTATCAATTTGCAAGTGTTTGTAAAGTGCATAATAAGTTACTGGTAAAGAAATGCGATTATTGGTTGTTTCATCATAATGATTATTGTTCCATTGACCACTATAAAGAGCAGTATGCATATTACTATCATAAAAATCATTTTCACGGAAATCAATATCATCATCCCATTTAGTAGTAGCCGGG
>JALWML010000618.1 GCA_027083915.1 Lysobacterales bacterium
ACACACTTTTATGGACGGTATGAATTAAAATGGCATTTCTTGGCGTTCATAGTCTTCTGGTAAGCTAAATAAATCAGGATTTATTTTTTCATGGCTTACTTCACTTAAAGTGCCCTGTTCTCCTGCTTGATTGTAATTTACAGGAATAAAATCACCTAACTCTGAAAAATCCATGGATTTATCCGCACCAAATTGCTGCGCCATGTGAGAAATAACTCCTTGAAAAGACTCAATCACACTGTATTCATCTTTACTCATTCCGATAGCCGAATAATCTGTTACACAAAATTCAGATTTTTTACGCTTCAGTTTTTTCTTTACCACTTGGCAATCAAAACCATTATATGATTTTGTTTTTCCTGTTAGGCTGTATTCTGGTTTGGGCATTTCTTTTGGCATTTGTGATTTGATCATTTTTTCCAACATCCCACTCATCATTTGCCTTTGCTCTTCAGGCATTTCAGCCAATTGCTTTGCTAACATTCTATCCATCATTGCACTGACATCACTTAATGAAGCTATGGCCTCTTTATCCATAACAAAATATGTTTTGCCTTTAGTATCAACCATTGTAAAAGTTGTGTTTGCTGCATCGTATATCATGTATGAACTGTTATCTCCCACAGAAGTTGCCCGCATTTTATCCCCTGCTATTTGCATTTTCATGACGGCATTGTCTTTTTTATTTGCAAAACTTAAAGTCGTATCAGCAAACGAAGCAGTTGCAACGAGTGGCAATAGTATTAGTAGTATTTTTTTCATGTGTATCTCCTCTTAAAAATTAGTATTTTAATCATTTTTTCTGAACATCATGTTAATATTCTTCATTCATTATTGTTAAGTACGTTATTCCATTGAAAAAGGTGTCACCTCAATCCAAAAAAAAACCACTAAAAAGTTCAATAAGAACTGAAAGGTCTATTTTACGTCCATTTTTGTGGCTCTGTACTGGCTTTATCATTGGTATTTGTGTTCCATGGTATTTTTACTTACAGTTTGTTGTTAATTCATTATTTGTTGAGTACAACTGGGCAATCCCCTCTAGTATTTATGCTCGCGAACTTAATTTATACAATAACAAAGAGGTTTCTCTCAACGCAATTACCTATGAACTCGCACAACTTGGTTATAAAAAAAGTGCATCAATTAATTCTATTGGTTCTTTTAATCACACCGGCAATACTTTTAAGATTCATACCAAAGGTTTTAATTTCTTCGATGGTGTGGAAAAACCACAAATCGTTCAGTTTGATTATTTTAATGGTCGCATCCAAAACAGCAGCAACCCAATAATTCGTTTAGAACCATTACTCATCGGTCAACTTTACTCAACTGATTTTGAAAACCGGCAACCTATTCCAATTACGCAGATTCCCAATACCATGGTAATGGGATTACAAGCCGTTGAAGATAGGAGCTTTAATCAGCACAGTGGTGTGGATGTTTTTGGAGTTTTACGTGCAATTGTGAGGAATATCCTCTCAGGAAAAATTGTCCAAGGTGGCAGTACAATTACCCAACAATTGGTAAAAAATAGGTTACATTACAACACAAAAAGTTGGTTAAGAAAGATAAATGAAGCCATAGCCGCTCTTATGCTTGAGAAAAAATTTGATAAAGGAACAATCATCGAAAATTATTTTAATGAAATCTATTGGGGCCAAAAAGGCTCAATTGCCATTCATGGGATAAAACAAGCAGCACATTATTATTTTTCTAAAACACCTTCACAACTAAACATTGCAGAGCAAGCCTTATTAATTGGAATTGTTAAAGGTCCCTCTTGGTATCACCCTGTCAAACACAAAGAACGTGCCATTAAAAGACGAAATATCGTCCTTAGTAGTTGGTATCAGACTTCTATCATCACTAAAAAACAATGGTTATTAGCGAAAAAAACCCCTTTAAATATTCACCTCAATACAGCTTTCAGTGATAGTAATTACGGTGACTTTTTAAGTTTGGTCAAACAACAACTCAATGATTCCATCAAATCTCATGATCTCAATACCAAGGGGCTACGCATATTTACGACGCTCAATCCCTTTATTCAACAGCAATTAGCACAAACCTTAGAAACTAAAACGGATATGTTAGCAAAAAACATTCAATCTGCCGCATTGGTCAGTGA
>JALWML010000619.1 GCA_027083915.1 Lysobacterales bacterium
CATTACTCATGCCAAAGCTTATCAAATCAATACCGACACCAATGGCAATGCTTCATCGGTCAATTACTACGATGAGAATGGTGAAACAGTTCAAGTCAATGCCAAAAAAATTGTTGTTGCATGTTAGTCTATCGAATCATCTCGTTTATTATTGGCATCAAAAAGTGAAGCTCATCCCAATGGAATTGGTAATAAACACAATCAAATTGGTAAAAACCTGCATTGTTGCGCAGGTGGTACAGGTCATGGCACTTTTGATTTAACCAAATTGCCAAAAGACAAACGTGCAGAATTAATGGTACGTGGTCCCTTTTTCAATCGTTCATTACAAGATTGGTATGTGATAGATGATAAAAGCATTGCTGACAAACCCATAAAAGGTGGCACTATCGACTTTGTCTTTGATCCACCTTCTCCAACAGCAGACACGCATCCCTTACGTTTTGATGATGGCGAGTTGTTGTGGGGAACAAAACTCAAACAAAACATTAAAACAGCATTCACAAAATCTAAAGATTTTAAATTTGAAGTTTTTTGTGATTGGTTGCCAAACGATGATTGCAATATATCACTGGATGACTCAACCACAGACAAGTGGGGCGACCCTGTAGCAAAAGTCAAGGTTGGTTTTCACCCACACGATGTCAAAGTCGCACAATACGTCGTTGATAAAGGCGTAGAAATGATGAAAGCCATGGGCGCAGATGATGCCATTGGCAATGTCTGGACAGATCCAACATCAAACCTAATGGCTGGCGGTTTACGATTCGGTAACGACCCTAAAACTTCGGCTTTAGATGCCAATTGTCGTGTTCATGGAACCAATAACCTCTATGTTACTGATGGTAGTTTTATGCCCAATGGCGGCAGTGTTACCCCAACATTCACCATCTATGCTAATTCATTTCGCGTAGCTGATAAGATACTGCAATCAATTTAACAAAAGATTTGTGGATTTAAACTTTGAGATGAGAAAAATATTCACTTTAATAGAGACCTTTGCATAACTCTGGGGCGGTGGAAAAAAGAGTGAAAAAAGCTCCAATCAAGGCAAAAAATGAGTCGAATAGCTTGCTATTTGCGAGTTTTTTAACGCAGAGTGGAGTTTTTTGCAACTTTTTTACTCGTTCCATGAGTTGTGCAAAGGTCTCTAATAGTGTATTTTAACAGTTTAAACCCACAAATTAGGTTGGTACAGTTTTAAAGCGATTTGAGACTTGTTTGAATCTTGTCTTCCATATAACTTATTTGCTCTGTATTGCTTCCAATAATAGCAGCTGCTCCATTTTCCATTGCAACCACTCTGCCTTTATAATTATGCAGTTCAAAATCAACTTGTTGTTTAAGTTCAGTATTAGGCATATACAAAATAGTCACAGGACCAGAGTCGGTCATCAAAACCATTCGCACTCCAGTACCTCCTGGTGTTGGGCATGTTTTCATAAATCTTACTTGACCCAAATCCTCAGACACTTTTGTATTGAGCGAGGCAAATAAAGCTTCTACTTCTTGACGAGGTAAGTCTTGCTGGGATATAAAAACTTCCGGTTTTTTCTTAAGTTCATTAATGACAAACTCTTCTATCGGTCCTGGTTGTTTAACATACCAAGCCGTACTCGCAATCACAAAAGAGAGAAACAGTGTTGCTGCGATAGCATATCTTCGCATTGAAGTCTGAACCACATGTGCTGTCGTTTGGCGCAAGACAATAGAGTCTTTTAAATTGTCTGGCACTTTTACATTGAGAGCCTGTTTCAATTTTTTTTCAAAAGCCATTGCCTCATCATAGGCTTTTGCACAACGCAAATCTTCTTTGCGCAAGCGGTGAAACTCTTCATCTTTTGTAAAAGAGTCTTGTAATAATTGTTGTTTAAATTCAAAATAATTCATAGTGCCTTACCAATTTTGCTTTCTCTGGTTAAAGCTGTTTGTAGTTTAGAGCGTGCACGAAATAACTGTGTCATCACGGCACTTTTAGAAATATCCAGCTGTTTTGCAATCTCATCGCAAGAAAACCCGCCAACAACTTGCAGCATTAAGGGCTCTGCATATTTTTTATCTAATTTCATAATAGCATCACGAATCAAGTCTATTTCCATTTTATCATCTGGTTGGATAGGCTT
>JALWML010000620.1 GCA_027083915.1 Lysobacterales bacterium
TCCACGCACAATCCAATCAGGTAGCGCACTACTGAGTGCAGCAATCATTCGATTGATTTTACCATTAACTTTAAAAGGTTGATTTTTTTCAACTGCATCAATACCCTGTGAGACAACATCCTGACTAGACATCCACATAAACTTAGGCAACTTAGAAACCATTGAACGAGTACCATTAACATCGTGAAATTCAGTGTAGGTGAATCCTGGACATAAGGCACTCACGTGTATACCCTTATCTTTTCCTTCTAGGTGTAGACTATGAGAAAAGCGTATGACAAATGATTTTGTTGCACCGTAGAGTGTATGGCCTGCTGATGGCGGTGCAAAACCTGCTAATGAGGCAACATTGATAATTCTACCATAATTATTCTTTAACATAAGTGGATAGAATAGGTGACATAATTCGACCAAGCTATTGAGCATGACTTGTAAAGAGTCACTGTGTGTTTGCCATGTATTTTTTTCAAAATCACCTGGGACACCATATCCTGCATTGTTGACTAACATCGCAATATTTAACTTATGTTCTTGGCAAAAGTTAAATAATTTTATTGGGATAGATTGGTCGCTTAAATCAGCGGCATAAATGTGAACATCAACACCAAAATCTTTCCCTAATTGCTTAGATAACTCTTTAAGTTTTTCTTCTCTGCGGGCAATAAGTACTAAATTCCAATCTTTATTTGCCAGTTGTTGAGCAAATTCTTTTCCAATACCTGCAGAAGCCCCTGTAATGAGAGCATATCTTTTCATATTTATTTCAAAATTTTATATCGTAATTTACTATTATTGCATAAAATCATATCCCATGGGAAAAGATGATAAAAATAACAAAAAAGATACTTTATTTGAACAACGCTTTGAGTCAGTCAAATCTTTTGCTTTTGACCAACAAGTTACTGATGTTTTTGCAGATATGATTCAGCGTTCAGTGCCTGGTTATGACGCAATATTGAAGTCAATTGCTATGTATTGTATGCAATATGCACAGCAGGGAAGTAAAATTTATGATTTGGGTTGTTCACTTGGGGCGGTTGCAATCACGGCTGCTCAAGCCACAAAATCCATTGATTGTCATATAATTGCTGTTGATACATCTGAGCCAATGGTCAAAAATTGTCAACAAATTGTCTCTATGAAAAAATTAACAGATAGAATTGATGTTCGTTTAGACGATATTAGTAAAATCACCATTAATCAAGCCAGTGTTGTGGTGAGTAATTTTACTTTGCAGTTTATACCGAAAGAAAATAGGTTGGCTGTTATTGAAAAAATTTATAATGGATTAAATTCCGGTGGCATATTTATTTTGTCGGAAAAATTTAAAGCCGATGATGACAAAGATGATTTTTTGATCAACCATTACCATGCTTATAAAAAACTAAATGGTTATTCAAATAAAGAAATACAAGCCAAACGGCAAGCACTTAAAGATGTATTAATTCCTGATTCATTGATGGAAATAGAATCTCGTTTAAAATCAGTTGGTTTTAATACAATCATTAAGTGGTTTCAGTGCTTTAATTTTGCTTCATTTATTGCTATCAAAGACTAATGCTAAATTTATATCAACCATTTTGGGAAAAACTCAAAACATTGGGGTTTTCAGACTCTGACATAGTTTGCCTACAGAATTTAACATCTGCCAAGTTAAAAAATCCAATACAAGGGGATTATCCGCGATGGTTTGAAGCGTTGTCGAGTTTACCAGAAATTGAAGTCAATAATGTCGATTTTTCTAGAAACGCAATATTATGCCAAACCAATGAGTGTGATGAAAATCTAATAAAACAGTGTTATCAAGGTCTGATACCATGGCGAAAGGGTCCGTTTCAAATTTTTGGTTGTTTTATCGATTCAGAATGGCAGTCATGGATGAAGTGGAATAGGATTCAAGAAAACTTACCTTCATTAGAAAATAAACTCGTGTTAGATGTTGGATGTGGTAATGGCTACTATATGTTGCGGATGAAAGCACAAAACCCATTGTTATTGATGGGTATAGATCCCGGTTTATTACAAGTCATGCAATTTTGGAGCATCGAAAAATATGCCCAGTCTCACGCCGCTGTTTTACCACTGGCAATGGAAGATTTACCTGAAAATCTAAGTTACTT
>JALWML010000621.1 GCA_027083915.1 Lysobacterales bacterium
GTTTAATATTGATGGTGGGCAAGCCCACCTTACGGGAGATTAATTTGAATAAAGAAAAAATATGTCAATTTTGCAAACAACCAGTGATTGTAAACAAAGATAATTATGAGCTCTTTGAAAAAATGCATTGGTTATGCTTTCATATAGTATTTGAACATCATACTGATCCAGATACAAAATGTGACGACCCTTCGTGTCCTTGGTGGCATATAGAAATATTGAGAGAAAAACTTAATCAACTTAATATTGATGCAAATGATGTCATTCAAAATGCTATAAAAAAGACGTGGAACCCGTAAGGTGGGCTTGCCCACCAAAAGCTAGGCGATTAGAATTATGTCAAATTACAAACGTATTTTCTTACAAAACCACTGTTACTTTCTCACAGTCTTACTCGGCAACCGTAAGCTCTCGTTATTAACAGATCATATTGGGCTTTTAAAACAAGCATTCACACGAGCAAAAAAAGAATACCCTTTTAAAATTTATGCAATATCAATACTCCCAGAGCATTTTCATATGATTATTTATCCAACAAATGCCAAAGATTATTCTTTAATTATCTCCTCCATTAAAAGAAATTTTTCCAATTCACTTGATGGTAAAATTAAACAGCAACTAAAACAAAATCTTTCCCCAAGCAAACTAAGAAAAGGAGAAAGTGGTGTCTGACATAGACGATTTTATGAACACACCATAAGAAACCAAGAAGAGTTAAATGCACTCACTGATTATATTCACTTCAACCCAGTCAAACACGGACATGTACAACGAGTAAAAGATTGGGAACATTCTTCATTTTTAAAGTTTGTGAATAATGGGTTTTATGATGAAGATTGGTGTGATTTTACTGAAACTACCGACTACGATTGAGCTTATGGTGGGCAAGCCCACCTTACAAAGAAACTCCAAACCCGTAAAGTGGGCTTGCCCACCATATTTCTACCTTACGACAACTGCTTCAACTTATACAACAAATCCAAAGCTTGTTTGGGAGTTAACTCATCAGGGTTGATTTGTCCTAGTTCTTTTTCTACAGCGGTTTCTTCGGGCATGGCTTCAAATAGAGACATTTGTTGTGGTGCCATTTCTGTGGCTTTGCCTGATTCTAAAATAGCTAAGGTTTTCTTAGCATTTTGTAGAACTTTGCTCGGTATGCCTGCCAAGGCTGCCACTTGTAATCCGTAGGAGCGTGAGGCAGCTCCTTTTTTGACGGAATGTAAAAAGACGATAGTATCATCGTGTTCGACAGCATCAAGGTGAACGTTTTGGATGTTGTCAACTTCTTTGTCAAAGGCGGTAATTTCAAAGTAGTGCGTTGCAAATAGGGTGAAGGATTTATTGACTTGCGCCAAATGCAACATACAGGCTTGTGCCAATGATAAACCATCGTAAGTCGACGTGCCTCGTCCAATTTCATCCATAAGTACCAAAGAGTTTTCGGTGGCGTTGTGTAAAATATTGGCTGTTTCGGTCATTTCTACCATAAAGGTCGAACGCCCTTTGGTCAGGTCATCTCCAGCACCAATTCGGGTAAAGATTCTATCAATAGGACCAATTTTTGCTGATTGTGCTGGCACATAACTGCCTATGCTTGCCAATAAAACAATCAAGGCATTTTGGCGCATATAAGTGGATTTACCACCCATATTTGGTCCGGTGATTATCAACATCTGGGTTTTATCGTTTAAATCCATATCATTGGGTTCAAATGGTGTGTTCTGAATTTGCTCAACAACTGGGTGACGACCAGCTTTGATTTGGATACACTTTTCATCGACCAATTCTGGGCGGTTAAAATTTAGTGTCATGGCTCGTTCGGCTAAGGTATTGAGCGAATCAATTTTAGCAACAGATTGTCCTGTTTGTTGTAGGGATTGAATATCATCTGCGAAGGCTTCTAACAAATTCATGTAGAGTTCTTTTTCACAGGCAAGAGATTTTTCTTTGGCACTTAATACCTTGTCTTCAAATACTTTAAGCTCGGGTGTGGTGTAGCGTTCCACCGCTTTGAGTGTTTGTCTGCGAATATAATGTTCGGGTGCTTTGTCTGAATGCAGCTTGGATATTTCGATGTAATAACCATGCACTCGATTGTAGGCTACTTTTAAATTGTT
>JALWML010000622.1 GCA_027083915.1 Lysobacterales bacterium
TGTTAACACTTTGAGATATTGCCATAATATTTTTAACTATTAAATGCTAAACTATAGGCTAATCTAATAAAACTACATGTGATGTCACAATTTAATTTACTTAATGAAAAACGTTTCTTACCCTTCTTCTTGACTCAATTTTTTGGTGCATTTAATGATAATGTCTTTAAAAATGCTTTGGGAATTATGGTCACCTACAATATAGTTGGTGATAGTGCTACTTTACTTAGTATTGCCGCTGGTTTGTTTATTTTACCCTTCTTCTTGTTTTCAGCTATTGCTGGACAAGTTGCAGACAAATACGAAAAATCCAATTTAATTAAATTTGTTAAGCTTTTTGAAATTTTAGTTATGCTCCTTGCAGCAATAGGGTTTTATTTTCAAAACACCTATTTATTATTTATTGTGCTTTTTTTAATGGGAACTCAGTCGTCTCTTTTTGGACCAGTCAAATATGGTTATTTACCACAAAAACTCAACAAAAACGAATTAATTGGTGGAAATGGTTTAATTGAATCAAGTACTTTTCTAGCCATTCTACTAGGCACTATTGTTGGAACGCTGCTTCCTCCTGTTGTTGGTTATTTGGGCATATCACTCATTGTAATATTAATCGCAATTTTTGGTTTTTTTAGTTCTACCTTTATTCCAAAAACTCCTGCAGCCTCTCCTGAGTTAAGAGTTAATTTAAATATATTTACCGAAACGTTTCGAAATATAAAATTTTTACCTGAAAATAGAGTTGTATTCTTATCAATTTTAGCTATTTCATGGTTTTGGTTTTATGGATCAATTTTTTTAATGCAGATACAAAATTTTACTAAAAATATTTTGTTTGGAAATGAAGTCGTTGTTGCTCTTTTGTTATCCATGTTTTCAATCGGAATTGCGATTGGTTCGCTGTTGTGTGAAAAGCTATCTGGTAAACGCGTAGAAATTGGTTTGGTACCTCTTGGGGCTATTGGAATGGCATTATTTGGCTGGGATTTAGCTGTTACTGCAGAAAATTGGAATCATTACCCACAATTAATGAATTTAAGTAGCTTCTTAGACGTCGAACATAGTTATCGCATATTGTTAGACCTCATGTTTATAGGCATATCTGGTGGAATTTATATTGTCCCCCTTTATGCACTTATCCAAGAACGTAGCGATTCCAAAACCTTATCACGAGTTATCGCAGGGAATAATATCATTAATGCTTTATTCATGGTTACTGCTGCCATTTTAGCTTTACTTGTTTTATCCGTTTTGGATTTAACCATACCTGATTTATTTAAAATTACTGTTGGTTTAAACATAATTGTTACGCTCTATATATTTACTGTAGTTCCTGAGTTTTTAATGAGACTTATCGTTTGGTTTTTAATTTCAACCATTTATAGAGTTAAGCCTAAGGGCATGGAAAATATTCCTCAAGAAGGTCCAGCGTTATTGGTCTGTAATCATATTAGTTTTGTTGACCCGCTAATACTAGGTGGATTTATTCGTCGTCCAGTTCGTTTTATTATGTATTATAAAATTTACAATGTTCCCATATTAAAATGGATATTCAAGGCTGCTAAGGCAATTCCTGTCGCTGGACGTAAAGAAAATCCAGAAATGTATGAACAAGCCTTTGCTTCAGTTAGAGAGGCTTTGTCCAATGGTGATATTGTTTGTATATTTCCTGAAGGTGGTTTAACGCCAGATGGTTCCATTCAGGAATTTCGTGCTGGCGTTGAACGCATTATTAAGGAAACACCAGTCCCTGTAATTCCAATGGCTCTCAATAATCTATGGGGTAGTTTATTTTCTCGCAAAGATAAACTAAAAGATCGACGACCTCGCAAATTCTTAGCCAAAATTGACCTTAATGTAGGTAAGCCAATAAAACCTGAAAATGCCAATATAGAAGTCTTGTATAAAGAAGTTTTACGATTAAAGAATGAGGGGATTAAATAAAATGAAACATATTTTAAAATTTGACAAAAGTCAGTTTTGAATTACTTTGTTATGATTAAAATTTGCCAACTTATATGGCTTAAACTCTATACAAAACTCAATTGATTCAAAACTAGCACCTAAATGGCATTCATTTTAGTTTTCACTTATAATG
>JALWML010000623.1 GCA_027083915.1 Lysobacterales bacterium
CTAAAATGCCGTTTACCGGCATGAGAAAGAGTCACAAATCTAACGTCATTGTAGCTGTAGATATTACTGAAATAAAAGAGTACGAGAAAAAAATAATTAACCTAGCTCACTATAATCAAGTGACAGCACTACCCAATAAAGTACTTTTTAAAACACGGCTCGAACAATCAATAAAACATGTTGAGACTCATGGAAAAACAGGTGCCTTATTATTAATTGATTTAGATGAGTTTAAAAGCATAAATGGATTGCACGGTTATTCTATCGGTGATGCATTAATCAGAGCACTGGTCAAGAGGTTCAATAAGAAGTTACATGACTACAAAACATTGGCTCATTTGGGCGGTGATGAATTTGTTATTGATATTCCAGAATTACACAAGGAAGCGGTAGTCGCAGAAGTGCTAGCTGTACAATTCACAGAGTTAGTACAAGCGATGATTTCGAAACCTTTGGTTGTAGAAGAAATGGTGTTTGAAGTAACGGCGTGTGTTGGAATCGCTTTATATCCAAGGGATGGTATAACTGAAGAAAAATTGATACAGCGACTTGGAACAGCCTTAAATGAAGCCAAGAGTAAAGGAATGAATAACCTAAAGGTTTTTAACAGAATTTTAGAAAGGAAAGTACGGCTCAATCACTCTTTAGAATCAGAATTAAGGTCGGCTTTGGCTAATAACCAGTTTGTGATTCATTACCAGCCAATTTTGGCAGCAGACAGTGCGAAGGCTGTTGGCGCAGAAGCTTTGATTCGCTGGAATCACCCGACCAAAGGAGTCATTGGACCAGCTGATTTTATTGACGTTGCTGAAAAGATACGACTGATTGTACAAATAGGGGACTGGGTTTTAGAACAAGCCTGCAAGCGAATCCGAGAAAATATAATAGCAGGAAGAAAAGATTTCTTTATTGCTGTCAATGTATCAGTGTTGCAAATTAAAAATAAATATTTTTTCCAAAGAATGTCAAATTTGATAAGCCAATATGATATTCCAGCAAATCACATAGAACTTGAGATTACAGAATCTGTCTTGATGGAGGACATTTCTTTATCTATTTCATTATTCAATAAGTTAAAATTACTTGGAATCAAGATATCAATAGATGATTTTGGTACTGGTTATTCATCTTTTAGTTATTTAATTAAGCTTCCTATCGATAAAATAAAAATTGATCAATCGTTTGTAAAAAATCTACCCAATGATAATAACAGTGCAACCATTGTCAAAACCATAATAAATATGGCACATGAACTTGAAATGAAAATTGTAGCAGAAGGTGTTGAAACTCAAGAACAATATGAATTTCTTGCTAATGAAGGATGCCAGTTTTTCCAAGGTTATTATTTGCATAGACCTTTGGAATACTATGAGATTATCCAAAAATCTCTGATTTAAAATTAAGAGAGACCTTGTACGATTAAATCTATAATAACTAAATTATCCCACAAACCTCGCAACTTTTGCGTTAATCAAATTTTATCTTCTTCTCAAACTCAACTTATTGTAAAATCATAGTTTCTTGTGCGCGCTTGTAGCTCAGTAGGATAGAGCGACCGCCTCCTAAGCGGTAGGCCAGGGGTTCGATTCCCTTCAAGCGCGCCATTTTCACATCTAGTAAAGTTCATTAAAATCCATCTTATCATACTAAAACCCCGTAAACAAAGGCTTTTGTGTCTATTAAGGTCTAAAGAGAATTATTGCCATCCAGTAAAAAAAGGGGTACAATAAAGGGGTACAAAAAAAGTCAAAGGGGTACAAACCCCAAAAGCCATGAAATCAGAGCCTAAAAAATACGATAAAAAACCATTAACTGATGCAGAGATAAAATCCTTTAAGCCAAAAGAAAAGCCATACAAGAAAAGTGATTCTCTTGGATTGTATTTATTAATTCATCCAAACGGGTCAAAATACTGGCGATTGAAATATAAAATCTATGGTAAAGAAAAAGTTTATGCTATTGGTAAATATCCATTAGTAGGGTTGTCAGATGCAAGAAGGGCGCGCTATGAAGCAAAGAAACTTATCAATGATGGCATAGACCCCACAGATGCGCGTAAAAGTGAGTATAAGCGATTAGAACAAATACATAGCAACACTTTTGAGAAAGTTGCGCTTAGATGGCATGAGAAAATGGCTCAAACAAAATGGAAAGAATCTAACGCAAAGGATATTTTGAGAGTAATGAAACGCGATTTACTTCCTTTCTTAGGTAAGATGCCAGTGCAAAAAATAACGCCGTTACGATTAGAAAAGGTATTGCAGAAAATCGAAAAGCGTGGAGCATTAGAATTATTGAGAAAACAAAGACAGCGGTGTTTTCAGATTTTTAAATTTGCCATCAAAGAGGGTTTATGTGAAATAAATCCAGCAGCCACTTTAGAATTTCCACGAGCGACTAAAAAATATTTCAATTGCATTGATATTGAGGAGTTACCTAAATTATTAAAAGACATTAATAATTTTGAGGGTGATGTAGTTATAAAGTATGCCATTCAATTAATAATGCTAACCGCTTTGCGTACTGAAGAACACAGGCACATGCAATGGTCATGGATTGACTTTGATGATGAAACCTTAACAGTTCCAGCAAATAGGCTTAAATGGTGGCGTAAATTTAAAGACCCCAAAAGAGTGCATATTGTGCCATTACCAAAACAAGCCATTAAAATACTAAGGCAGTTACAAGAAATTAACGGTCAATACAAGCATGTCTTTGCATCCCCGATAAAACCGCAACAATGTATAAGCAATAATGCCATGCTCTATAACCTTTACCGCATGGGCTACCACAACCGCCACACGATCCACGCAATGAGAAGTTTATTTTCAACATTGTGCAACACCAAAGGCTTCAACAAAGACCACATAGAATCCGCATTAACACATACGGTTGATGATACGCGCCACGATTACAACAAGAGCATCTATTTACCCCAAAGGCGGAGAATAATGAGATGGTATGCCGATAAGCTCGATAACCTCACTAAAGAGCCTGAAATCATTCCTATTAACAGAGTAAACAAAAAGACAAGCTGATGCGATTGGCTAACTAAAGGAACAAAGAGAATCTAGGCTCATTACCGAACCGCTGGCACTTTCACAGCGTGGTTCTCTTTTTTATTTGAAAGGTTACTGCGAAAGGGTAGCGAATGAGCAAAGATAAAATAGAAAAGCCAGGTTGGTTTAGCGCGGAAAAATATGATGATGCTTATAATTTCACTAAAGAACAATGGTTTGAACAAGTGGCAATCAGATTTTTTCTTTATCAAGTTTCAATTTATGATAAAAACTATCAAGTGTTTGTTAATCATTTTGAAAAAATAAAAGAACAAAAAAAACCTTTTATTGAATCACCTGAATCTATCCTGATTTTTATTGAGCTACTTCAAAAGCCATTATTAAATAATCGAGTGAAAACTATTGGTGATTTACTGATGCGTAATGATACCAATCAAATAATATTACCCAACTTATGGAGTACTACCACAAGCGAAGTTACAAAGAATTTTGCAATACTTAAAAATAGTAAAAATGAATTTGAAAGTATCGCTGATATTAATAATTGGCATAAAGAAAACAGTAACTTTTCGATGTCACCAGTTAATAAATTAAGAACAAGAGCAATTGACGACCTATTAAATGATGACATTCTAGGTAGAGCGCATTTGACAGTTGATTTGAATGGAACTAAAAAGGAAATTAAAAAAGATTTTGATAGCTGGCTTGAACATTCAAAAAGCCATTTTGACAAAGGAGCAAAAAGACAATTATTGTCAGATACAAAAATTAGAATATGGGCTAATGACAGAATATTAGCTTACCTTGATTTATTAATATGGTGCAAGCTAGAAAAAATTGAAATTGGCACAAATAAAATTCTAACAGAAGAAAGGTTAGTTGAATGGGTCGATGTAAGAATTGATTATGAAATCAACAATGCAAAAAATGAATTAAACAAGTTAAAAAATAAATTAATGACTTTCAATTCAATAATAAATTTATACAAATATGCTTTTGGTAGTATGTCACAACAACAAATTAGTAGGACTTTTACAAGATTTATAAAAAAACGTCAAATTGATTTATCTGATTTATTTTCAGGTTAAATCATCCTCAGAACTTTTTTTAAAAAAAAGTTCACTTCATAGAATTTTACAATTAAATAAACTGCATTCTGTACCTAGATGATACGTATTGAGCATTTAGGGTTTTTAACTAAACTAACAGGAGCAAATACCATGAGTAATACAAAAAGATTACTACGATTACCACAAGTTTTAAAAGCAACTGGCTTAAAGAAAAGTACATTCTATAAACTGGTTTCACAAAATCAATTTTCTAAAGGTGTAAACATTTCCGCAAGATGTAAGGCTTGGGATAGTCAAGAAATTGACAATTGGATTAAATCCAAGTTGGAGCAAGCAGCATGACTTCTACATTAGCATTAACGGTGGCATTATCACCACCAAGGCAAAGACTTGTTAAGTGCCTTTTTAAACGCCCTCATAGCACGTATGAATTGCAGAGCAAGATTGGTGCAATGAATGTTCCAGACCATGTAATGTGGTTGCGTAGGCATTTAAACTTAACTATTCCATGTGAATTAAAACCAATGATTAACAGAGATGGTAAACAGATTAAATCGGGTGAATATTCATTTATTGGAATTGATAAAGAGAAAATTAAAACTTTATCGGGGATGGGTGAGATTATCCCCGAGAATAAAAAGCTTAATGATAATAGTACCGAGGTTCAAGATGACAAACATAATAAACCTTGATAAGGCTAATTATAATGCCAAACGTACGCACAGGCAACGAGTAAATGAAATCATGGATGGTTTCATTCCCTTGATACCTCAAGGGCAATATGAAAGTGTTATGACTGAATTTTACACTGCCAATATTGTAGGTACGCCTAAAGTGGTTTTGTTATTTACAATTATTGATTTTGGTGAATATGAGGGGGTAATTATTCCGCGCTATTATGCAGTTAAAAGACTTACAAGCAAACAAGGCTTGAATGGTTCATTTATCGCTAAACCTCGTGGAGCATTTGCAGATGATTATTTTATGATGCGACCTGATGCACCAAGACTAAGAAAAGACCAAATACCAATGACCACTTTACAGAATAAGCCAATGGTGATAACCGTTGGCACTGTAGAGAAAAACAACAAGCAAGTTAAATATAAAGAACAGCAAAAATATTCAGTTGTGCGAAAAGTGAGATTAATTTAATAAAGGGTTTCCTTGAATGGTTTTAGTGTTTGTTATTGCTTTTGCTATTGTTACTGTTACTGCAACTGCAAGTGCAACTTAAAATAGGAAAATCAAAGGCTTTAAAATCAACAACCATAAGGCTTTGAAGCACATTGAAAACTAAAACTGAATGTGAAACATTTTAAACAAATAACCATGGGGTAAAGTTTGGTTATATTACTTACTAACTAAGAAACGGGGCAATCTTAACTGGTTGCCCTCCCAAAAAACAAAAGGTAAATGAATCATGAACAACCAAAAGAAAAAAAAGACATTCAAAACGAATTGTCATAACTGCACAGGCAGTGGCAAACAATCCGATCCACTTGGATTGATTTTCAATATTAGAAATTGTACTAAAACAAAATGCACATCATGGCAATTTAGAGAATATAAACTAGGTGGTCAAATATGAGAATAAAAAACAGAGGGCGACCACCCAAGTTTAACAACTCCGATGATATGCAAAAAATTATAGAATCTTACTTTGACCAATTTGATACCAGGTTAATTAAATCAAATCACGTTATGCCTACCATGTCAGGGTTGGCACAGGCATTAGGTATGGATAGAAGAACACTTTTAAATTATTCAAAAAGAAGAGAGTTTTCTCGCCCCGTAAAAAGAGCAAAGCAAAGAGTTGAAATGGCTTTAGAGAAGGCATTATATGGAAAGAATGTAAAGGGCGTAATATTTAATTTAAAGAACAATTTCGGCTGGAAATAAGGGTATTTCTAGACCAATACACGCGCGTAACTTATTAAGGTTTATTTCCCACTATAAAAAAGAGTTTTCCGAAGCCGTAAAAAAGGACTGTTTCAAGGACTTTTTGCAGTCAGTCACACACGGCAAGGATATTGTTTTAAGTGGTTAGCTTGCTTATGCCTTTACCAATGTAGTAAATCAGGTTAAAAATAACCGTAGGTAAAAAAGAAAGAAAAAACCAAGCCATTGAACCGCCTATAAATGAAGCTTGCCATGGATAATCGTGAAAAGCAGCAAAGCCAAAGCCTACAGCGATAAAACCAAATAGCACCAAAAACATTTCTTTATATGATTTTGGCTCTTTTGGAAAAACTAAATTGTCAGTTATAAAGCTCATTACTTATCCAGCCAGTAGCCACACTTGATGCGGTGAATTATATGAATCACAAGAAGTAAGGCGAGAAAAGAAAAAATACCCACAACACCACCAAAATAAATAACAGCGGCAATAATTGCTAACGAGATAAGAGAAATGATAAGTTGTTCCATATTGATAGTACCTAATAATTTTTTACAGTATAAATAAAGCGTTTCTCAAAAGCTGAGAATGAATCAAATAAATTTTTAATAAAGTGGTTTATAAAAGCACAGGCAATAAATGCCCGTGCTTGAACTTCTGATTATAAATCTCCCTGTTTATACACCACTAAGCCAAGTGGAATAAATAACTTTGCATTGCATTTTTTGATGACTTGCCGACCCATATTACAAAACGATTCTAAATCACCATTAGGTAGGGTTTTAAGCCGTTTAATATAAAACTGGTTGTCATAGGTAAAAGCGTGGAATCGACCGTTCACAATGCTTGTATTTGCCGTATCAATTGTGACAAAATCCCACCTGTTTAATTCGGGAGCTAAATCATCATTGTTGACAGGCATTATTTTTAAATTCTTTGCTTTGAGTTTTCTTTTATCTAACCACGATTGACTAAAAGTTAAATGAACTGGTGGTTGCTGGTTGTTCATTTTGTTTGATGTTGTTTCAAGTGCATTAATTTCTGCTATTGCTGTTTTCATTGTATTGTCCTCTTTAGGGTTGAAAGTGATGTTCAAAGTAATATTTGAACTATTTACAATAAACTTTAATTCATGCTAGTATTTAACTATTGATTCGCCTATTATTCATTGAGTACCAAAAAATAAAGGGGTACAAAAGTGGGGTATAAATTATTTGTTCCTCTTTCTAACCGCTGATTATGATTTATAAATCAATGAGTTAAAAATATCATGTGTCGCCCTTCAAGCGCGCCATTTAATACTAATCAGAAAATATTATCATGAAACTACAAACAATCATTGGACTTCTATTAATAAGCTTTATTAATCTAGCATTTACTAAGACATTACCATCTTCTGAGCCTGTAGTGACTAAAGAAATACCACTAAATACAGTGAATAAAACATTTAAAAAACAGTTAGCAAAAATACTTAATAAAAGGGAGTGTGAAAAAAAGATTTTTGTAAAAAAAGCACACATAAGCAGTGATGGAAAATTATTGAATGTCAATCTAACCACCAGAATTACACGGCAGTATTGTACGCGTCGTGCTAAAAAACAACTTTACGAAAAAACCAAATCCATCCGCTTTGGTTATTTACTCTCAATTGATGCAGGAAAAGTTGTCCTTACAGAATCAACTAATAACGACAAACAGTATACTTTTGAACGTTCATTGACCGATGTTATAGGTAAAAACTCAAAAAAAGCTGTAGCAGAAATAGTAAAAAATATTTTAGGTCTTAATAATTACACAGTAAACTATCAATCCATTGGGCTTGATTCAGACAAAATAACTGTAAAGTTTATCCCTGAAAAATAGTGGATTCTTTGAGTCCATTATTTCCCGTATTAATTATACTGACATCACTCTTATTAGTTGCCTTTTGGGTTAATAAACAAGCCCATTTACCAAAAAATATAAGCGTATTATTCATTGTTCAACCCTTAGTAGGTGCCTCGATGCCAATTATGGTTTTTATTGGTGGAATCGTGTCCAAAAATATGGCATCTGATCCAAGCCTAGTGACCTTGCCTCTTGGACTAACTGTTGCAGGAGTTGCCAGTGCCACAATACCTGCGGCCTATTTAGCGCATAAGATTGGTAGACGAAATGCCACCATAGTCGGCATGACAAGCTCTGTTATTGGCTCATTGTTGGCAGGACTAGCGATAATGCAAAACAACTTTATGCTATTTTGTGTTGCAGGTTATCTATTGGGAGTAACAGTTGCCTTCATTCAACAACTTCGATTTGCAGCAATTGAAAGTGTTAAACAAGAAAAAGACATCAATAAAGCTTTATCTGTGCTCATGTTTGCAGGATTGTTTTCTGCCTTTCTGGGCCCTGAAGTTGCTATGTTTGGTAAAACACTTTTCGCTGATACCGTTGGATTTTCTGGGGCTTTCTTCGTGTTAGCCTTTATGGTTGTTGTTTCAATGATTATCATGCTCAAGTTTCAAAATACAGATACACAAGAAAATCAGCAAAATGACAGCAATAGACCGTTATTACAAATAATCAAGCAACCTATTTTTATCATCTCGGTTGTAGCTGCAGCATTGAGTTACGGGTTAATGAGTTATATCATGACCTCAACACCATTAAGTATGCATCAAGTTCATCACCATAGTCTTTCTGACACCAAATGGGTTATTCAATCACATATTGCTGCGATGTTCATCCCATCTCTCATCACCACGTGGTTGAGCAATAAAATAGGCATTAAAAATATATTATTCATTGGCTCAAGCCTTTTTGCTGTGGTACTTGTCATTGCTACCCAAGGTCATAGTGTCTTACATTATTGGTGGGCATTAATCATCTTGGGTATTGCGTGGAATTTTTTATTCTTCTCAGGCACATCATTACTGCATTTCAGTTACAAACCGCATGAAAAGCACAAAGTCCAAGCCGTTAATGACTTCAGTGTCTTTACATTTCAAGGAGCATCCTCACTCATGGCAGGCTGGGTGCTGTTTAATTATGGGTGGAATGGCATCATCTTATCGGCAACACCATTTGTCATTGTCATGTTTGCTATCAGTATTTATTACACCATCTACAACAAACGAACAAATAGCTTGATAAATGAACCAAAGCCCCTATAAAATGTCCAACTCTGTACTAAATAGCAATATTTAGTAAATTACAAATGCAGGCAGTTAACTGTCTGTGCTACAAAACAACGGGGTTGACAT
>JALWML010000624.1 GCA_027083915.1 Lysobacterales bacterium
GTGTATATAATTCATGTTCAGCAACAAATATTTTTAATTTGATTTTGCTTAAATCTTTAAATTTTACTTCTTTCATAGTTGTGTTCATAATGGTTTTTCGATTACCTATTAAAACCTTTCTTGTGTTTTTTGTGCTTGTTGGATAAGCACGGCTGCCAATTGACCAAAGTTTTTGAATGCTGGGTTTGATGTTTTTCCTTGTGCGTAACGGTAGTAAATTTGCTGCACAATAACAGCGAGGCGAAATAGACCAAAAATATAATAATAGTCGAAATTATCAATAGAAATATTTCGTTTGTCACAATAATACGCGACGATTTCTTTTCTTGTCATCATTCCGTCAATTGAGGTGGGCATCATGCGGATCGCCTGCATGGCAGGTGAATCATCTTTTTCAATCCAATAAGCCAATGAACAGCCTAAGTCCATCAATGGTGAGCCAATTGTCGTCATTTCCCAGTCTAATACGGCAATTATTTTTGTTGGTTCAGTTTCAGATAAAACCACATTATCCAATTTATAATCATTATGGATAACGCTTGAAACGCCATCATTTGGCATATGGTCTTGCAACCATTGCATTAGCTCGTTCGCTTGTAATGAGTCTATTAATCGTGCGTTTTTATAGCGTTTGTTCCAACCGAGTATTTGCCTTTCAATATAGCCTTGTGGATAACCTAACTCAACCAAGCCTGTTTTTTCAATATCAATTTCGTGTAATTTAATATGCACATCAATAAGTTCTTGTGATATTTTTGTTGCTTGGCTTGAACAAAGCGGTATTGGAAATTCCTTACGAGGGATAATGCCTTCAATTTTTTGCATCAGATAAAATGCTCTGCCTATGATTTCTTTGTCTTCACAAAGGTGTATTGTTTTTGGTGCATAAGCAAAATGCGGTCTTATTTTTGAAATGACATTGTATTCTCTGACCATATCATGTGCACTTTTTATGTTGGCTCCTTTTGGAGCTGTGCGCAATATGACTTTTTGATTGTTCCATTCTAGTTGATAAGTTAAGTTTGACGCTCCGCCTTTGAATTGTTTTATATCTAATTCTTCAGCCAAAATATCTTGTGATAAATGCTTGGTTAAATAGTGAGCTAACTTTTCTTTATCTAAGCTGTCTTCTTCTCGGACTTTTTGGGCTTCATTGTTCATGGTTTTCAAATTCGCTTAAGGAGTGTGGGCTAGTTAAACCACGCTCAATGAATATCATCACAGCAGAGCAGTATTCGTCTATACTCATGCCTCTTTTTTTATACTTCCATCGTTTCAAATACCATTCACTTAATAACGGTTTTGTTAATGATGCAACTGTTTCAGCTTTTAAAATGGTGCTATAAACCTCTTGCTCTTGACCCAACTTTATAACTTCTATCAGCTTGCTTTCCATTAACAAGTCAGATTGAATAGCTGCTTTTTTTTCATCTCTACTTAAGTTTTTACTTTCCATAAAGGCAAAAAAGAACCAAGGTTGCAAAAATTCACTTAAGTAGATATGCGTTTTAATTATACACGCTAAGGTGTTGCATTCTTTTTCATTGGTCACTTGATTGATTGTTTTTATGACAAAATAGCTGAGAAACTCGTGGATAAACAAGGACAGTTGTTGTTTGTTTTGAATGTATGCATACATGCCACCCATACTTAAGCCAGACTCCTTGGAAAGTTGTCTCAGGCTCATGTTGGCAAAACTCTGATTTGCAGAGAGTTTAAAAGTTGCTGCAATGATTTTTGACAATTTTTCTACCGCAATGCGTTCATTCTTTATACTAAATTTGTCTTTAAAAAAAAGATAAAACTCTGTAAATAACTCTTTGTTGCTTGGTTGGTACTTTTGGCAAAAGGATTGGTAATCCAAATTGTTTGCTCCCTTTTTAACTATTTAAAAAACGTTTAGCTGCGACTATCTTGTGCACCTCATCAGCACCATCATAGATACGTGCGGCTCGTTCTTCCCGATAGAAAAAGGATAACACCGTATCATCAGTCATGCCTAAACCACCTAATGACTGCAATGAACGGTCAACAACACGTTGCACCACATTGGCGGTATGAAACTTTATCAATGATACTTCATTTTTT
>JALWML010000625.1 GCA_027083915.1 Lysobacterales bacterium
AAAGAAAACTTAGTGATAAAAATAACATGACAAATCCTTTGTCCGACATCTTAATTTATTGAAGGACGAGCTTTCCTCCTGTTAATTCATAAGTCTTTTGCATTTTACCTGCTAGTGTTTTGTCGTGAGTCACAACAATCATGCCATTATTGTGTTTTTGATTTAACCCTAACATAAGCTCAGTAATTATTGTTGCTGTTGATTCATCTAAATTCCCAGTGGGTTCATCTGCTAAAATACAAGCAGGATTAGTTACCATAGCTCGTGCTATTGCAGTTCTTTGTCGCTCACCACCGGACAATTGCCCTGGTCGGTGTTTTACACGCTCCTCTAAACCCACTTCAACTAACAAGTCCATGGCTTTTTGTTTGGCTTCTTTTTTGGGTAGTTTTGCAATCAACAAAGGCATCATAACATTTTCAAGGGCTGAAAATTCTGGTAACAAATGATGGAATTGATAAATAAAACCTAAATATTTATTCCGCAATAAACCCCGTTGTTTTTGGTTAACTTGGGCAAAATCATTGCCTTTAAGCAGCACTCGACCCGATGTTGGGTTATCCAAACCACCTAAAAGCTGTAATAATGTGGACTTTCCTGCACCTGAAGCACCCATAATAGCAACACTTTGTCCATGTTCAATACTAAAATTTATCTCATTTAAAACTGAAATTATTGTTTTACCATCTTGGAATTGTTGACTAATACTTTGACACTCTAGAATAATATTACTCATAACGCAATGCCTCGGCTGGTTGCACTCGACTGGCACGCCAGGCTGGATAGATTGTAGCCAGTATAGATAATCCAAAGGCAACAATTATGATTGCAAGGACATCTGATTGGTGAACATCAGCTGTAATATCACTGATATAATACACATCAGCTGGCATGAAATCAGTTTTAAAATAATCTTCTAACCATGAGATGATAGTGCTAACATTAAAGGAGACAATCAACCCTAAAATTGTTCCAATAAGAGTACCAATACTACCAATAACAACACCTGTCACCATAAAGATATTCATGACTTGCCCGCCAGACATGCCGAGTGTTCTTAAAATAGCAATATCACTATTTTTTTCTGTAACTAACATGACCATGGTTGATAAGATATTAAAAGCCGCAACAGCAACTATCATTGATAAAATAATAAACATGACAATTCTTTCTTGTTGTGTGGCTTGATAAAAGTTTGAATTTTCTTGTGTCCAATCCCTGACTTTAAAAAAACCACCCAATTTTTCACCCAGTTGATAAGCAATTCTTGGTGCTTGCATTAAATCGTCGGTTTTAATTCGAATCCCTTCAATACCTCCGTGTGTTACTTTTAATTTTTGCACACTGGACAAATGCACTAAAGCTAATTTTGAATCGTATTCATAGGCACCCATTTCGAAAATTCCGACTACAGTAAATTTGCGCATACGTGGGGAAACGCCGACCGCTGTGGTTTTAAATTGAGGAATATAGACCATAACTTTATCACCAGGGCCTGCGCCTAATGTGGCTGCTAAATCAAAACCTAGAATTATATTCCATTGTCCTTCAACCAAATCATCAAAACTTCCGTATTTCATGTGCTGTGAAATCTTAGTAACATTTTTTTCCAATTCTGGACTAATGCCTTGTATTAAGGCTCCTGTTGTCCTGACACCTTGTAACATAGCCTCCGAACTAACGTAAGGTGATGCACTAACCACGCCTTCTGTGTTCTGTGCAACTTCGATTGCACTTTCCCAACCTTGGATGTACTCATGGTTGTAAGAAGAAATAGTTGCATGAGCAACTGAACCTAGCATACGTTCTTTGAGTTCTTTGTCAAATCCGTTCATAACAGAAATAACCACAATTACTGTCATAACGCCAATAGCAATTCCTGCCATTGAAATTAATGAGATAAATGAGATGAAATGATTTTTCCTTTTGGCTCGGGTATACCGAAGTCCAATGGCTAACGAGAGATTCATTTATTGTTGTTATTTAAAGGGTTATTTTTAAGTTTTGTTATCATACACCATAGACAATTTTTTTATAATGAAATTTCATTTTTCTTTATATTATTTTATAATGGCATATGCAAAAAAAATACCTTCCTTTATTTATTATATTATTAATCGCTGGATTGCTCTTAATTGCATCGCTTTATGCTAAAAAATCAGCTTCAATTGCAATTGATTTTCATAACGATTCTTATGCTGGAGCTTCTCAATGTAAAGAGTGCCACCAAGAGCAGTTTAACTCATGGAGAAAAACCTACCACAGCACCATGACTCAAGAAGCCAGTGCTCAAACAGTTCAAGGTCAGTTTGATGGTAATTACTATACATATTGGGGCATAACAATACAACCAGTACTCAAAAATGGTCAATACTACTTCAATTACTTTGAGCCTAAAACAAAGAAACTTTTATACTCCCTACAGATTACTCGAACCGTTGGTTCTCGTCGTTACCAACAATATTTAGCACAAACTGAGAATACCGATGGCAACTATTACCGCTTAGAACTTCTATGGCACATTTTAGATAAGAGGTGGGTTCACCTCAATGGAGCATTTTTAGGTAATGATCACCAAGCATTTGATTCTCATACCGGTATTTGGAACCAGAATTGTATTTTTTGTCATAATACAGGCATTAAACCGAACATGCTTAATTACGATGAAATTGTTAAACAAACAAAAGCAGGCAAACAATTAAATTTAAAAGTTGATTCTCGATTTGATTCTCATGTATCTGATTTAGGAATTGGCTGTGAATCATGCCACGCTAATGGTGATGAACATATCAAATTAAACCAAAACCCAATAAGACGATATTTTCTTCGTTTTACCAACACCGATGACAAAAGCATTGTCAATCCACACAAATTATCACCGCAAAAATCAATGGATATATGTGGTCAATGTCATGGTCAGAGAACACCTAAAACCTATAAACTCGCACGCGAGTGGATGGAAAATGGTCCAAGTTATCGCCCTGGCGATGATTTAGAAGATCATGTGAATCCCGTCTTCATACAGTCAAAATTAGATTCCAAAACCAGTGATATTTTTAAACTTCGTTTTTGGGAAGATGGCACACCAAGGTTATCTGCGTATGAATACCAAGGGTTAAAACAATCAAAATGTCATATAGATGGTAATTTAACCTGCAATGATTGTCACAGTATGCATGATGGTAATCCCAAAGGAATGATAACAAAAGATAATTTAACCAATAAAGCGTGTGAATCCTGCCATCAAGATTTAGTCAAAAATCCTTCTTCTCATACAAAACATAAAAAAGATTCTGTTGGTAGCCTATGCTTTAACTGCCATATGCCTAAAATTGTCTATGGTGTTATGGCTTTCCATCGCAGCCATAAAATTGAATCACCAAATCCTAGTCACGAATTTGTTACGAGCAAACCCAATAGTTGCAGTGCATGTCACTTAGATAAAACAGATAAATGGATTTATGATAAAAGCATAGAATTATGGCCTGTTTTAGATCCTTACAATAGTAGTTTCAACAACATTACACAAATCATTTATAAATTACACTCAGGTGACCCAGTAGAACGTGCAATTGCAGCAAATAATATAAATTATACCGGAGAAAATATTTCTAATTCGGGAAAACTGTTTTTAATTCCTCACCTGTTACTCGCCATGGAAGATGATTATCCTGCTGTTAGGCGATTCTCTTTTAAAAGTCTCAAATCAATTCTTACCGAAGTAATTATTGAATCAACAGAACTTAAGAAGCTGAATACTTCACTTAAACACTTTGACTTCATTAGTGATTACCCACAAAGAAATCATATTTTAAAGAAAGCATGGGTTGAATTTGAAAAAATTGATAAAAAGCAGTGGCCTACACCTCCAAACAATAGTTTGCTAGATGACAATTACCTATTGGATACGAATACTTTATATAAATTAAAACTACAAGCAACTCAAGACAGTAAGATTATTCAAATTGGAGAATAATTATTCTTCTTCTTGAGTATTCAAAAGTGCATTAAGTACATGTTCAATAAAGCGAATATTTGGAATGTCAGATAACTCATCTTGTATAGTTACTTGTGATGCAATAGCATTGTTTGTGTTTTCTTCTAGCTCATGCACCTGTAAATCACCTTGGGTAACAACTTGCAATCTAGGAACACCTTTTACAACAAATGCAAAATACGGCAAACCTTCTAAATCACCGAGTGCTTTAATCACAGCAACCCTGCCTTCATTGTTACGAGTTGCTACTCCATTTGTAGATAGTGATTCATAACATATAACAGGTATGTTCTCATAACCTCGCCAATTTATAGAACCTACATACCAATCTGGAGCAGTTGCTGAAGTTTTTAAATCTTTATAAGATACAACCTCTGCAATAATTGCATTTGGAAGCAAAACTTTTTTTTCATTTGATACTGGAATTAAAATTCCACGAATTTCATTAGCCATTTCTAATCTCCAAATTAGAGCGTTTTAATTATATAATCTGCCATTTCATTTGGCATACCATCAAAATCAATTGTTAATTTTTCTTTCACGCCTGATATTATCGAAGAAAGCACACAACTTTCTTCTGTTTGTGTAATTACTTTATTGCCTTTCGCCTTAACCAATTCAGCAGCTCTTATACCATCTGATGACATTCCACTAAATACAGCAATATTTATATTTTCAATTTCATTGACCAAATTACTGGTGCATTCATCAATACAAGGAGTATAAGTATACACTTTATTCATGGACTCTAAATTTATAGTTCCATTTGAAAAAGTCATAAACTCATCTACAGGATGAATTAAACAGTGTGCTTCTTCCACTTTCATTCCTGACAACGGTATTTTAATTTTTAATTGGCTACTGCCACTAAACTGTTTATGCATCATTGGAACAAATTCTTTATCCATGTGTTGAATTATGATAAATAAGATTTTTTCATTACCTTTAAATTCTGATAAAAAAGCTTGTATGGCCTCAGGTCCACCAATTGATGCTGCCAATATCCATACCTGATTAATACCATATTTATTTAAATCAACCAATTCCCCCTTAGGCGAATTGACTCTGATATATTTAGGTAAAACACTAAATGTGGAATCAACCTTGTGTAACAAATGACGTTCCCAACTTTGACGACTATTACCAATCAATTTATTACTATACAAAGCTTCATTAATAATTACTTTTACCTCAAGATCAAATATTTGATCTAACAGTGAATCATAATCAAAAATTACATTTCCAATATTGACAATAATTACATCTAGATGCTCAACTCCAGTTAATTTAAAATCCTTATTCGTAACATCCCACTGTTCAACTTGGAAACCATACTGTTTTAATTTCTCTAGTATCTGTGACCCTGATTTTTCTCGTTTTCCTAAATGTATTATCCCGACTGATTTAGTTTTTAAATTCTTCAATTAATTCACTTATATTTTCGAGTAAATCAGCTTCCTGATAAGGCTTTCCTAAGTATCTGTTTACACCTAGATCCATAGCTTTTTGTCTATGTTTCTCACCAGTTCTTGAAGTAATCATAATAATCGGCACATTGGCATAAGCATCTATTTTCTTCATCTCAATTGCCAACTCATAGCCATCCATTCGTGGCATCTCAATATCCAACAACATAACATCGGGAACAACTTCTTTTAGTTGATCAAGGGCATCAATACCATCTTTTGCAGTGACTACATCATAGTCGTTACGGCGTAGTATTCTTTCACCAACCTTTCTCATGGTGATTGAATCATCTACAATCATTACTATTGGATCTCTAACCACTTCAACTTCTTCAGCCACATATCCACTTTCTTCAATAACTTTAAGTTTTTTAACATAGCTTCTTGAAAGAGGAATTACATCCAATATTAATATTACATTACCATCACCCAAGATGGTAGCTCCATAAATGCCTGGAACACTTGAAATTTGAGCGCCCACATTTTTGACCACTATTTCACGTGATCCTAAGACATTATCCACTCGTAATGCCACTCCATCTTCACCAGAACGTATCATTACCAATGGTATTTGATTGTTTTCAACCACCACATCAGAATCTATATCAAGTAGTTTATTTAATTCATATATTTGATATTCTTCATTTGCATAATTATAGACCATGTTACCATCTTTTAATCTTTGCAAGTAATCAGAATAAGACATCCGAATAACCCCTTCTAATCCAGAAATAGGCACTGCATAAACCTGCTCTGCCACTTCAACTAATAAGGCATTTGAAAGAGCCAAGGTATAAGGTAAGCGAATGATAAATTTCGTCCCTTTTCCAGATTCAGAACTAATATCTAAACTTCCACCTAATAGATTAATTTGATTTACGACTACATCCATACCTACACCACGCCCTGCAATTTTCGATACCTTGTCAACGGTAGAAAAGCCACTGTGTAGGATAAGTCTATCGATATCATTTTCAGATATCTTTTTATTTTTATCAATAATTCCTTTTTCTATAGCTATTTGTTTTACTTTTTCTCGATTGATACCAGCACCATCATCAACAACTGTTATAACAACTTCTGTTGCTTCACGTCTTAAATCTAATGAAATATGACCTGTTTCTGATTTATTAACTTTTTTACGGTTTGATTCAATACCATGTGCTAATGAATTTCTAATCATGTGCTCAAGTGGCGCAATTACACCCTCAAGTACAGTTTTATCCATTTCTCCTTCTGCCCCATGAACCTCTAATTTAACTGGCTTTTCCAACTCTTTTGAAGTGGTTCTCACCAATCTTCTTAAGCGAGGAACGATGGAGTTAAAAGAAACCAATCGCGTTTCCATTAAACCATCTTGCAGTTCAGCATTCACTCGCGATTGCTGTGTTAAAAGATTATCTGATTTTCTAGCCACATCGTCCAAATAACTGTGAATACTGGTCAAATCCGAAACAGACTCTGTCAACGAACGCGACAATTGTTGCAATTGTGAAAATCTATCCATTTCTAATGGGTCAAAATCTTCGCCTGATTCTTCAATTTGGAAAGTTGAAATAATTTGTGCTTCTGTTTCTGCATCAAGTTTTCTTAACTGTTCTCTAATACGAGCAACTGTATTTCCTAATTCTGACAAGTTTACCCTGAAAGAACCAACTTCTTGCTCCAAACGAGATCGATAAATACTGACTTCCCCAGCATAATTTACAAGATTGTCTAGTAGTTCTGAATTTACTTTTATTTGATTACCAGATAGAACATTAGATTTCTTCGTTGGTGCTGCTGCTGTAGCGTCAACTTCCACATCAGTAACAGCGACATCTTGCATTGGGTCAACAGAATCAAATTCGCCAATATCTAATTTTGATTTCTCTGGTATAGCATCATCTTTCAATTCTAATAGCGACTTAACTTTTCGGATACTTTCATTGATATCTGACTTTTGACCAAAATCTTGCTCATTTTTTAATTTGTTTAATGTATCAAAAGAATCATGGATAATAGCAAATGTTTTATTATCAACCTCTCGTTTATCTTCACCTATCTTTTCAAGAAGTGATTCCAGTACATGACTTAGTTCTCCAATATTACTTAAACCAGCCATACGCGCACCACCTTTCAAGGTATGTAAATCACGTTGTAAAGCTTCAATTAAAGATAAATTATTGGCATCTTCTTCTAAGTCAGATAATACATGTTCTGTTCTATCTAAAATGTCGTCTGCTTCTTCTTGGAATATTTCTAACAACTCTTCATCAAATTCATCTGCAGATTCTTGCTCTACTGATTCTGTTTGAGCATTGTAACTTGTAGGCACACTTGCGGAAATATGATCTTGATCTCCTAAATTGACCACATTATCCTTCGGTTGCTCTTTTTCTTTACTTAATTCTTCTGTTATGTCTACTAGCTCGGTCTCTTTTTCCTCTATTTCACTATCGATTGATAAATCTAATGATTCATCTTCTGTTTTATCAACCTCTTCACTGGTTTCAGATGAATCCTCTTCAGTTTCAAAACCATCTTCATCTGTTGTCGATTTAGATTCAAGCTCAACACTCTCTTCATCTAATGTTAATTCAACATCAGAGGTTAAATCATTATCTTCAGATAAATCCTGATTTTCCTCAACTAATTCTTCATCAACAACTAAATCAATCTCTTCGTCAAGTTTAATATCATCAGATAAATCTAAAGAATCATGTTCAGATATTTCTTCAAATGTTGTCAAATCATCCTCATTTTCTAACTCAACCTTTTCTTTAGCCTTATCTTCAACGAGTGCAGGTTCTCCATCATCAATTTCCATTTCATCAGACAAACTTAATAGCTCTTGTTCAGAAAATTCACCGTCTCTTTCTTGTTTGATTTCATCAGATAAATCTAAAGTATCATCCTCAAATGCTAAATCTTCTATTTCTAGATTAACATCATTAGTTAAATCAACATCATCTCCATTCTCTGATTTTTCACCTTCCAAGATTTCTTCACTTTGATCATCTAACTCTATGGTTAGCTCTTCTGACAAATCCAAATCTTCGGACTCAACAGAAATACCTTCACTTTCCTCCAAGTCATCTAATTCTATGGTCAGGTCTTCTGACAAATCTAATTCTTCGGAATCAACTGAAACATCCTCACTTTCCACCAATTCATCTAATTCCAGGCTAAGTTCATCCTCCATCGCCAATGAGTCTTCGGGTTTAGTTTGCTCTGATTCTGCTTCAACAGTTTTAATTTCACTTTCTAAATCATCAAATTCATCCATTAAATCTTTATGACTCAATTCGTTATCATCATCAGGATTCAACTCAATTGATTCATTCTCAGAGACTTCATCATCAATTTCTGATTCATCAATAAACTGTTTTAGGTCGAAATCTGCCAAATCTTCATCTGGTGTGCTCAAACCTTGATTTAATTCTGCTGTAGCATTTTTAAAGAATGATCCTATTTCATTGGCATATTCTGTAGGGTTTGACAAATGAGATAAGTCTCTCATGATTCTTTCTGACTCGGCTTTAAAGTTTTCTATTTGTTGTATACTTTCTTGATCGAATTCTTTTTCACTATCCAAAACAGATTTAGAAAACAATTCCAAAGGTGTGGTCATAGATACAATACTGTTAACTGATGCCATGTTAGCAGCACCATTTAATGTATGTACAATTCGTATAAACTTCTCGGTTGGTGCATAGTTACCAGATTTTTTAGCGCTTTTTAAATATTCATCAATATCACTGAGAT
>JALWML010000626.1:0-1054 GCA_027083915.1 Lysobacterales bacterium
CGTTTTGGACATTTTTTGTGGGGCTTGTCCAGGGTTCATGATAACTTCAAAATCGCAAGTGTCTTGTCCATGTGCTGAAATATTAGCATCAGGGTTATGTTTAATTGCGACGATAAATTCTGCTTTACTTAAGCCTAACTTTTGAATGACTTGTGTCACATTGTTTGCAAAAGTTTTGGCAGTCTGCGCTCTATTTTTTGACAGTTGTAATGATTTTTTGGTGTAACGCTGTTCGATTTTTGTTAAATTTTCTAATAACTTAGCACGTTGTTGTTTTTGTGAATCATTTAGTTCCAGCTTTTTTGATAAATCAAGGTGGTGCTGATAAAGGTTTTCGGCATTGACCTGGTGTTTGCGTGCGGTGCTGTATATTTGATCTAAACGATTTTCAATTTCATGCAGTTTTTCAGGATTAACTTCGACTTGACTGTGTTGTGCTTGGATTTCTGTTTCGATTTCATTGAGGTTGATGGAAACTTCGTCAAGCATGGTTAATACTTCACTTAAATCAATACCTTGGACTTCAGTTAGTGCCGAAGTTATATCGGCAATGACTTGGATGACATTGTTATTGTCTCCATTCAACAAAGCTAATGATTTATCCATATTATTTAGGGTGTCAACCGCACCAGTTAAGGCTTTTTGCTGTTGGTGCAATTCATCGAGTTCGTTTTCTGTCAGGTTTAATTGCGAGAGTTCTTCAAATTGATAACGCAATAACTGACTTTCGGATTCATTTAAAGCGCCGGTTAATTCAATTTCTTTTAGTTGTGCCTGTGTTTGCTTGTGTTGTTGGTATAGTTCTCTGATTTGAACTAATAAATCATTGTAATCCCCTGTTTCATCAATAACAGTGAGTTGGTATTTGGCATTGTTGAGTTTAATCTGATCGTGTTGGCCATGAATTTGCACTAACAATTCACCCAATTGTTTTAAACTGGCATTGGTGCAAGGTCGGGAATTAAGCCAAGATTTACTGCGGTTATCGGCAGTAATGACGCGCCGAATTTCGATTTCGTCTGATTCATCAAAATCCAGTTGAGCTAACCAGTTT
>JALWML010000626.1:1064-2084 GCA_027083915.1 Lysobacterales bacterium
GTTACTACGAATGACAGAATAATCAGCGCGATTACCGAGTATTAATGATAAAGCACCAACAATTATTGACTTACCCGCGCCAGTTTCTCCTGTAAAGGCATGAAAACCACTGGAGAAATCTAAATCCAGCTGCTTAATAAGAACATAGTTTTTAATAAAAAGTGACTTTAACATATTGAAATTTGAGTAATAAACATTATATTAGCGGCTGTTATTGTATCTATATTACAGAGAATGAACAAGATGAATGAAGAAACCCCTAAAAAAGAAGTGGATAACGAAGACGTTATGGAAAATATTAACCAAGCAGAAGACGTAAATGAAGCGGAAGTTGAGTCTGAAATCGTTGAAGAAGAAATTCAACGTGACGAAGAACTGGCAAAATATAAAGAAGAAATAGTTCGCTTACATGCAGAAATGGATAATATCCGAAAACGTAACGCACGTGAATTGAATAATTTGCGCAAATATGCCATTGATAAATTTGCCAAAGCTCTACTTCCAGTGGCTGATAGCATGGATAAAGAGCTTGAAGCGTATGAAAGAGATGGTGTTGAGATGACTGTCGATCAGATGATTGAAGGCACAAAGATGACACAACATGTACTTAATAAAGTGTTAAAAGAAAATGGTATGGAAATTATTAACCCAGTTGGTGAAAAATTTAACCCTGAATTTCATGAAGCCATGACACAAGTTCCAAACCCTAATTTAGCACCTAATACTATTGTTGATGTCTTCCAAAAAGGATATATCTTAAATGGTCGTCTCGTACGTCCAGCGATGGTTGTTGTTTCTAAATAAAACTCGCTTTTTTTAAAATAAAAAAATGGCATCCCAAAAGGGTGCCATTTTTATTTCCGTAACCTGAGACCTAAAACCTGTCACCTGATTCCTGAAAAAAACTACAATGCTTCAATAATTCCAGCTGCACCCATTCCAGTTCCGATACACATGGTTATCATGCCGTATTTACCACCAGTTCTGCGCAAGCCGTGAATGGCTGTCGCTGCACGAATG
>JALWML010000627.1 GCA_027083915.1 Lysobacterales bacterium
CCGCTGAACTTGAGTGTAATGCAGGTATTTTTCTTGTGCGTCTTTTAAATCTTTACCCGGACCATGCGTGCTCCAAAAAATATAGGAGAAAAAAGGACTAAAGACTATTTTCTTTGATAAATAAAACTCATTTAACTGCGGAGTCACAACCTTTTTTTCTGGATTAGCATCAAACATGGCTTGTTCTAATAGTTCCCACAAAGGTTCAAAACCTGCCATTTGCAAATGATTATGCATCATCGCAGCTAAATCTAAAACCGTCATAAAATTAACGTGCCGTACTTTAACACCAATAGCCTCTTGTACTTTTTTTAATAAGTTTGTCGAGCCCATGCCCTTATGCATCAATTGCTTTTCGAATACTTCTTTTGTTTCGTCATGATCAGTTAAAACAACAAATGGCAGCAGTAACAGTGGCGTGAACTGAACATCTTTATTTTGTTTAAGCCCTTGTGGAATTTCCCCTTGGCTGTTCGCGCCAATAATGAGTTGGTTACGGCGATTGTTTTCACCTTTAAGTGCTGCATTAGCATATTGCCTGAGTTGCGTATGGATTGGAAAACCTGGCTGCAACAACTCGCTACTTTGGTACAAGCCACCAACAATCGCATAAGAAGTGTCATCTAGTTGCGGCAAAATGGCAGACAATTCTTTACTGATTTGTTGGTTCAGCGTTTTAATTTCATCTTGTGATAACAGCAGTTTGGGTTGCGAATTTTCATCTAAAAATGCTTCTATTGTAAGCATTCCTTGTAAGCATCTTGTTGTCATTTTATTCTTCTTCACCTAAGTTTGAAATACTTGGGTCGTTATACCACGACATTAATGCGCTTGAGAGCTCAGCAACACCTTCTTTTTTGAGCCCTGAAAACATCTGAATCGTCGAAGTGCGTGATATGTTTTGCATTTTTTTCTTAACCTCAAGCATGACTGACTTTGCTTTTCCTGCTTTAAATTTATCTGATTTGTTTAATAAAACATGAGAATATAAACCCGACTGATCTGCCCAATGCAAAAACTGTTGATCAAACTCTTTTAAAGGATGGCGTATATCCATCACAATAACAACACCTATAAGACTCTTGCGTTGTTGTAAGTAAAGATTAATTTCGTGTTGCCAATGGGCTTTGACTTTTTTTGGTACTTTTGCATAACCATAACCTGGCAAATCTACCAAACGTCGATTATCACTCAATTCAAAACAATTTAGAAGCTGTGTTCGCCCAGGAGTTTTACTCACTTTTGCCAGTTTTTTATTACCTACCAAGGTGTTCAGTGTGGTTGATTTCCCTGCATTTGAGCGTCCTGCAATGGCAATTTCCAAACCGATGTCATCGGGTAATTGCGAGACCTTATAAGCTGAAGTCAAAAATCTTGTGTTACTAAATATATTTTTCATGGCGCTATTTTACCCTTAGAATGAAAAAACATTCAATTTTTGCTAGAATTAGCTGTCCAATAACCCAACTTAGCTAATATTTTGTTAATGCATCGCACAATTCACCTCACATTTCTTTTGCTTTTGAGCGCTATGGTTGCTCACGGGCAACTACTTGACTCTGAAAAAGTAAAAAAACATTTTGACAATGTTTTCACTCAAGGGCTTATTATTGAAGACAATGTAGTTTGGGAAAGTAGCGGCTTATATGGTGAATCCTTATTAACCAAATGGGATTTAAATACTGGCAAAATCATTAAGCAAAGAAAGTTTGATGAAAAATACTTTGCCGAAGGTTTAACTGAGCATAACGGCAAGCTATATATGATTACGTGGCGAGAGAAAACCGCTTTTGAAATCGATAAAGAGACACTGGAAACACTAAAAACCATTGAATACCACGGTGAAGGCTGGGGTTTAACCTCTGATAGTCAGTACATTATTATGTCTAATGGTACAGATTTAATTCAATTTAAAGACTCAGAAAATTTTAAAACCAAAAAAACCATTAAGGTTCATATTAATGGCAAACCTTTAATGTACCTCAATGAATTAGAATATATTGACGGGTTTATCTGGGCAAATGTTTGGCAGACAGATTATATAGTGGTAATTGACCCCAATACAGGAGCAATTGTTAAA
>JALWML010000628.1 GCA_027083915.1 Lysobacterales bacterium
ATCAAAGAATCACAAGAAACTATTAGTAATCTACAAGATGAAGTACGTGATATTGGTGATGAGGCAGAACGCGCATCTCGAGAGACTGAAAATACTTTAGAACTTAGAACGCGTGACCGCTACAGAAAGTTGTTAGCCAAGATTAGTAAGACTTTAGAGGCGATTAAAGATGGTGATTATGGTTATTGCGAAGATACTGGTGAGGAAATTGGACTTAAACGTTTGATGGTTCGACCAATTGCAACCATGACTATTGATGCGCAAGAACGCTGGGAATTGCGTCAAAAATTATTAAAAGAAGGCAGATAAAATAGTAGAAATATGGAAACGGCACCGCAACACGCACAATTAAAAGATTTTAGTTTAAGAACCTCCGAACTTCGGAGGTTTCTTTGACTACGATGTCAAAAAAGAAAAGCTCGAAGAAGTTAATTTAGAGCTTGAAAGTCCTGATGTCTGGAATAACCCAGAACACGCACAAGCGCTCGGAAAAGAGCGATCATCTTTAGAAGAAATAGTTAACACCATTGATTCACTCGAATCTGGAATTGCGGACGCAAAAGAATTTTTAGCAATGGCAGAAGCGGACAATGACGAAGAAACTTATCAAATTGTTGTTCAAGATTTAACTAAATTACAAAAAACGTTAGAAAAACTCGAATTCAAAAAAATGTTTTCTCATCCCATGGATCCAAATAACTGTTTTGTGGATATTCAATCTGGCTCTGGCGGTACAGAAGCACAAGATTGGGCAGAGATGATTTTGCGTATGTTTTTGCGTTATTGTGAGAAAAAAGATTTTAAAACCAAATTATTAGAATGTTCTGCTGGCGATGTGGCTGGAATTAAATCAGCCACAATCGAAGTACAAGGTGAATATGCTTATGGGTGGTTACGTACCGAAATCGGCGTTCATCGTTTGGTTCGTAAATCACCTTTTGATTCAAGTAATAAACGCCACACCAGTTTTGCAGCAGTCTTTGTCTCACCAGAAATTGACGATGATATTGATATAGACATTAATCCTGCAGATTTACGCATTGATGTTTATCGTGCATCAGGAGCAGGTGGTCAGCATGTTAATAGAACTGAATCGGCTGTTCGAATTACACATAATCCAACTAACACAGTTGTCCAATGCCAAGATGATAGGTCGCAGCATAAAAATAAAGCATCAGCCATGAAGCAATTAAAGGCGAAACTCTATGAACTTGAGATGCAAAAAAGAAGGGATGAATCTCAGACGACAGAAGACTCAAAAGCCGATGTGGGTTGGGGTTCTCAAATTAGATCCTACGTATTGGATCAATCTCGAATAAAAGACTTGCGTACGGGTGTTGAAAATACCAATACTCAAGCGGTGTTAGATGGTGATTTAGATAAGTTTATTATTGCCAGTTTAAAACAAGGCTTATAACCCTAATCACGATTTAATTAGAAAAAATACCCTAAATACGAATACGTATTTAGGGTTGTTTTTATACAGTATGCGTAAAAGGAACCTCTGGTTCTAAGCTAGCATCTTTTGCAAAAGGTAATTTCGATGATTTTTTATCACCATAATCTCCTGGCGCGACACTATTATCAATAAGAGTGTCAGGGAAAATGCCTAAATGAATATAGGTGTTTGTTGCTAGTTGACTGCAAAAGAATGTTTTTTGATTGGCCCTTTTTCCAGTTTTTCCATCGAGGTAATTTTTAGCCATATTCTCAAGAGTAGGAAAAGAACGTCCATCAACAGAACGCATAAAGCTTTCTAGCTGTGGCATTAAATCCTGAATTTTTGCATAATTTAATTTTCTCCACGAGTAAGTATAATGTTCTCCTTTTTTATTTGTTCGGCTCGCAGTTAAATCCAAAACACTTTGTAAATCCATTAAATGAACACCAGGGTGTAAGCCTTTGTTTAAAAAGTCATTTATAGTGGTGATTTCATCACTGGACCAGAGTAAAGGTTTGTCAGATAATTCAGGGATTTTCATAACCATTGCGACGTGAGAATAGGGTGAATCATCGACAAATTCAATGATTTCGCTTTCTATTCCAAATCCGTGAAAAAGGATAAGATCCCCAGTAGAGA
>JALWML010000629.1 GCA_027083915.1 Lysobacterales bacterium
AAGTTATACTTTAAAAAAACAGATGCCCATTTGATTATAGAGAAATTGATTTCTAGATAGCATCTGAATAAACTTTAAAAGGGGAAAAAGATGAAAATAAAAATACTTTTGGTACTAATATGTACCTTATTTTTGAATAGTGGCTTCACACAAACAAACGGAGATATACCAACTCAAGAAGAATATGCGCAAGCACTTGCAGCAGCTTTAGGTAGTGATGCTGCACGTTTTCGACAAATGCTTGGTGCATTATCAGCTTATTGTGGGACTCAAGAAAACTTTCAGACTGGTATGGGTGGTAACTGTGACCGTCTATATTTTGCTGCATTAGAAAATGATGGAGCAGTTGTTAAACGTGTTTTAACACGATTGCGTCCACGTGAAATTGTACAATCTGCTCGCACATCAGTCGAAATTATTGCCAACCAACAAGCTAACCTTGCTTCAAGAATGTCTCAAGTCAGAGCTGGCATTAACTCTGTAGCCATTACAATCAACGGAACTGACTTGCCAATTTCAGCTCTAGGCTATCTCGCAGATAATTCATCTAACACACCGCAATTAGTCTCACCTTGGGGATTTTTTATCAACGGCCAGTTCTCTGATGGTGATTATCGCTATTCAGATGCCTCTGATGAAGGTTTTGACTTCGACACCAACAGCTTTACTGCTGGAATTGATTACCGATTTAACAATAAAGGCGTTGTAGGACTTGCTATTGGACGCTCTAGCTTTGATTCAGTAGCAACAATAAGTGCATCCACAAGTTCAAAAGCAACAACATATTCAGCTTATGGCTCCTATAATTTCAATGACAATTTCTATGTCGATGCACGATTAAGTCACGGATCACCTGATTTTGAACAATTTCGTGTGGTGCAATTTGTATTGGGTGGCAATTTAACAGACTTAAGAGTCAATGGATCTACTCAGGGTACTCAAGACTCTTATATTATTTCCAGCGGCTATCAATTTAATAGTAACAATGGCTGGTTATTTACACCTTCTTTTAGTTATGAATACAATAAAACAACAGTAGATGCTTTTGTAGAAACTGGTGCTCCTTCATTTAATGTTGGTTTTAGTGAGCAAAACTTTAAGACTAATAGAACAACGATAGGTATTCAGGCAAGTAAAGCCATTAGTTTAAGTAACGGTGTTCTTATTCCTTCTTTCAATTACAATTTTATCAAAGAAAATCAAAATTCTGATGTGGTTCTTATGCGAATCTCAGGCATGCCTGCTGGCGAGTTCTTTGAATCGCCCGTAAACTTTAATGATGACAGCTATAGTACCGCTCGCATTGGTCTTACCTTTGTTGCTGCTCATGGTAGACAGGCTTATATTCAATATTCAAAAGTACTTGGTTGGCAAGGATTTGACCGCAACACCATTGCACTTGGTGCTAGATTTGAGTTTTAAACAAAATTTATTAATCTAAAGAAACATCATCCGTGTTAGGTTTTAAACCAAACCACAGATAAAAAGCGCAAGCGGCTTGTTCAATCAACATACCAATACCATCGTATGTTGATTGAACACCAATAGATTGACAAAATTCGATAAAAGGCTCTGCTGCCTTGGCATAACTCAAATCATAACAAACCGTTTCATCATGAAAATGCTGTGACAAAAACTTAAGGGTTTTACCATGATGACCTAATGAACTGGAATGAATAATTAAATCAAATGATTCGTCTAGTTCGTATAATTCTTCAAATGTTAATGCTTGGCAATTTTGTGCTTGCGCAATTTTTTGAGCCTTTTCTAAGGATCTGTTTGCAATGGTAATGGCTTTAGGTGAGTGCAAAAGAATGGCAGGAACAATACCTTGTGTGGCACCACCTGCTCCTAAAATTAGGATTTTTTTATCTTTACAATCAAAACTACAGCGTTTTTCTAAATCATTAATAAACCCAATACCATCGGTATTATCACCATGTAATAGGTTGTTATTGTCACAATACAACGTATTAACAGCATGAGCTTGTTGCGCTAACTGGCTGTTATATTGAACATACTTCATAACTTGTTGTTTGTGTGGGAGTGTCACATTTGCGCCATAACCACCAGATTCA
>JALWML010000630.1 GCA_027083915.1 Lysobacterales bacterium
ATCTTTTTCCTGACAATCTGCTAGCTTTCCAGGAAGTCCTGCAATATCTAACGCACCTTTTCGACGCGTCATTTCTCGTGCTTTTCGCGCAGCTTCCCTTGCTCTGCTAGCATCAAGCACTTTTTCTGTGACAATTTTTGCTTCTTGTGGATTCTCTAAAAAGAACTCACTTAACTTTTCTCCCACACCTCCTTCGACAATAGCACGTATTTCTGAAGAGACTAGTTTATCTTTTGTTTGCGAAGAAAATTTAGGATCTGGCGTTTTGACAGAAATAACTGCTATTAAGCCTTCACGACAATCATCACCAGAAGCTGCCGACAATCCTTTTTTGGTATTATTACGAGCAAGATAATTATTAACTGTTCGAGTTAATGCTCCTCTAAAACCCGCTAAATGCGCTCCACCATCTTTTTGAGGAATATTATTAGTAAAGCAATAAACATTTTCTTGGTATGAATCTGACCATTGCATTGCCACCTCAACACTGGTGCCTTCTCCATCTTCAGAATTAAAGTGAATAATTGTGGGATGAATGGGTGATTTTCTTCTTCCTATGTGTTCTACAAAAGAAGAAATTCCACCCTCATAGGAAAACACTTCATTTTGACCATCGCGCTCATCCGTTAGTTCTATACGAACACCTGAGTTCAAAAAAGATAATTCTCTTAATCTTTTAGCTAAGATTTTATAATGAAATAGAACATCTGAAAAAGTTTCAGCAGAAGGGTAAAACTGTAAAGTCGTTCCCTTTTCATCAGTAGGACCAATTTCTTTTAATGGCGATACAGGTTCTCCCATGGCATATTCTTGGGTATATTCTTTGCCATCGCGCTTAATAGTTAATATCAGTTTTGTTGATAAAGCATTAACAACCGAGACCCCAACACCATGCAAACCACCAGAAACTTTATAAGAGTTATCATCAAACTTACCACCAGCATGAAGAACTGTCATAATCACTTCAGCTGCTGATACTCCTTCTTCCTCATGCATATCCACAGGGATACCACGACCATTATCTGACACACTAACAGAGCCATCAGCATGTATCTTTACTTGTATATCGTCGCAATGACCTGCTAACGCCTCATCAATGGCATTATCAACCACTTCAAACACCATATGGTGTAAGCCAGTTCCATCATCTGTATCTCCAATATACATTCCTGGTCTTTTACGAACAGCATCTAGGCCCTTTAAGACCTTAATATTGGAGGAATCATAAGTTTCGGACATATCGAAATTCTCACTAAAAATCAATCGCCCATTATAACAGAAATAAGAGCTTACTCAAAGTCATTAAACTAGACATCTTAAAGAGAACTCTTACTTACTAACCCTCAAGGGACAATACGTAGTATAAAATGCATTAAAAGGAAAATATTAGTGTTTCACGTGAAACATTTGAGCGTTTGGAAATATTTTTTTTATTTTCTCAGATAGAACTGTTGTGACAAATAGTTGTAATTTTGATTGAATGAAAAACTCACTCACTTTAGATAACTTACTTTCATCTAGTTCAGCATCCAAATCATCTAAACAAACAATAGGTTTAATTCCATGGTTAAGTAAAAGCTGAATATAAGCCATATAAAATGTTAAGGATAAGACCTTTTTTTGCCCGCGCGATAAAACTTGTGATGCAGGAATATTTAGCACACTTATCTTTATATCCATTTTATGAGGTCCATGTTGAAGCTGACCATACAATAAATTTCTCTTTCGATCTTTGTCAAGTTGCTCTTTAAGAGACAATTCATTTGACCATCCTTTATAATACTCTAAAGATAAATGACTAATATCGCTTTGCATATGGTGTGTTAATGATTGTACAATGGGTTGCATTTCTTTATAAAACATTGTTCTGACCTCATTAAGTTGTTCAGAAAACGTTATAAAACTACTTTCCCATAATTCAATTTCTTTACTGTTTGCCTTGCTTTTATAGAGTGAATTAAGTTGTTTTGTGCATTTCTGAACTTTTTTCCAAAGAATTAAATAGTCATGTTTCACGTGAAACACTAGCCAATCTAAAAAATTCCTCCTGTTTATTGGTCCTAAATCTACTAACCTATAAACTTCAGGATCAATACTTACAACGGGAAGTAAATTGGAAATTTGAGATTGTTTGGTGATTGAGTTGTGATTAAACCGAGCTTTCCATGAACCATTTTTTGCTTTGTTGATTGAAACACTGTTCTTTAAATCTTCTTTTTCTAATTCAATAAATATATTTAAATAATCACAGCCACTATTGATTAAGCTTTTAAAACTGCATTTTCGAAATGATTTACCAGTAGATAAATAGTGAATAGATTCTAGAATACTTGTTTTCCCTGTACCATTGTCGCCATGGAATACGTTTATTCTTTGCTTGAAGTTATATTCTTTTTCTTGAAGTATTCTAAAGTTAGTGATTTTTAACTTTGTAATAAACACACTAAGTCAATCCTGTCTATTCTAAATACGAATAGGCATAACAACAAGTCGGCAGCTATTATCTTGTGGGTGCTTAATAAGGCAACTACTTAGTGCATCTTTAAAATTAAACATTATTTCATCGCCATCAATTGCATTAAGAGCATCAATTAGATAAGTGACGTTAAATCCTGTCCTAATTTCATCTATATCAGAAACAATTTCAATAATTTCTTCGGCTTGCTCTTGTTCAGGGTTGTGACCAACTATTTTTAAGGTATTGTTTGTTATATTAAATTTAACCCCTTTGTATTGCTCATTGGATAAAATCGCAACCCTTTGAAGTGCTGATTTTAAGGATAGCTTATTTGTGGTGAGGGTTTTTTCCATATTTAAAGGGATTACTGTTTGGTAGTCAGGAAAATTACCATCAATCAATTTTGAGGTTAAGCTGGTGTTTTCACAAACAAAGTTTACATGGTTTTTGCCTACATTGATTTGTATTGAATCTTCTTTATCTCGGATAAGTTTTTGTAACTCTAAGATGCCTTTTCGAGGAATTAGTATTTGTTTGTTAACATTTTCACTGTTATCAAAAGCTGTTTCAGATAAAGACAAACGATGACCATCAGCAGCAACGCAAATAATTTTATTGTCATTAATTTCAAACAATAAGCCATTTAAAAAATAACGTACATCTTGCACAGCCATACAAAAAGAGGTTTGAGCTAACAACTTTTTTAATTTTGGAACTTCTAAAGATAAAGTATCATAGGTTTCTATATTTTCAATTAAAGGATACTCTTTGGCCGGAAGAGTTGCCAACGAAAATTTACTCTTACCTGCCTGGATAATACATTTATTTTCTTCTTCATGGAAGTTTAAAACAGAACCATCACTTAAGGCGCGGCAAATATCAAAAAATTTACGTGCAGGAACAGTTATTTCACCTTCTTCAATTATCTCAGCATGACAAGATGCAATCATCTCCACTTCTGAATCGCTTGCTGTTATTGAGAGCACTCCATTTTTAGCCTTTAAATAAAAATTACCTAATATAGCTAATGTTTGTTTCTTTTCAACAACCCCGTTTATTTCTGATAAGGGATGTAATAATGTTTCTCGTTGTATATTAAATATCATATATATAAAAAAATAGTAGTAATAGTTAAAGTAAAAAGACTGTATATCTTATTTAAGTTATTGATTTTAAACAGTTTAATAAGCGTAAAATAGTTGTTAGTATACTGTGGATAACTTTTATAAAAAAATCAAACTCTGTTTTACTAACAAGTTACTAACAGCTTATAGTTATGCGGTTAGTAAATTTATAAGTTTTTGTTTATCCTCTAAAAACTCAGGAATTTCATCAAATAACTGTATGATTTTCTTATGAGCGTATAATACAGTAGTATGGTCTCTACCTCCAAATGCTTCACCAATTTCAGGTAAACTTTTATCAGTCAGCTCTTTAGCCAAAAACATCGCCATTTGTCGTGGTCGTGCTAAAGATCTTGTTCTCTTTTTTGATAATAAATCAGATGTTCTGATATTGTAATAGTTAGCTGTTTGTTTTTGTATGTTTTCAATAGTAACATGTCGGTGATGAACATTGAAGAGTTCTTTGAGTGTTTTTTTAGTAAAGTCAAGGGTAATATCAACGTGCATGAAGCTGGCATTAGCCCATAAAGTATTAAGTGCTCCCTCAAGTTCTCTGACATTTGATTTGATTTTCTTAGCAATATAATAAGCAACATCATCATTGAGTATATAACCGCTTTGAATGGCCTTTTTTTGTAGAATAGCAACCCGAGTCTCGAAGTCTGGTGGATCAATACAAACACTTAAACCCCATCCTAAGCGAGATTTTAATCGAGACTCTAAACCATTAACTTCTTTCGGAAACTTATCACAAGTAATAATGACTCGTTGTTTTAACTCGAGTAAAGAATTAAAGGTATGAAAAAACTCTTCTTGTGTGCGGTTTTTACCCGCAAAAAACTGAATATCATCAATTAACAAGGCAGTAACAGAACGGTATTGGCTCTTAAATTCTGATATAGTGTTTGTTCTTAAAGCATTTATCATGCCATTAACGAATTGTTCGGAATGTACATAACAAACAACAGCCTTTTTATCGTTATCTAATATTTTGTTTCCAATAGCATGTAAAAGGTGAGTTTTCCCTAAGCCGGTGCTTCCATACATTAATAAAGGATTAAATTGAGATAAAAACTCTTGAGAAACTTGCAAAGCGGCAGCTTTTGCCATGGAATTGGAACTACCTTCAACAAAACTATCAAAAGTAAAACGAGGGTCTATATTTGAAGGCAATGTATTAACTAATTCATTTGGTTTGGTTGCATTGTTTGCTTTAATTGCAGTATTTGATGCAAGAGGTAAACTAACAGCGACATTGTAGTTGTTTTGGCTAATATCTTTAAGAGCCAGTTTAATTAAAGGTAAAAAGTCTTTCTTAACCTTGTCAACAACAATATCATTTGGGGCTATTATGGTAATATTTTCAGTTGTTTCTAATACCTGTAAAGGCTTGAGCCACATATTGATATCAGCGGTATCAATATCTGACTCTAATCGTTTTAAACACTTGCTCCAAATCATGCGTAGAATGTAATAGTCATCAAAAAAAGAAGGATATTATACGCAAAGCCATAAATAATGAGCTAATTAGTGCTTGAAAATAACAAAATAGTTGAAAAAAACTTTCAAAATGAGTATCCTAGCCAACCTTTTTTAATCCACTACTTTAAGTTGTGGGTTTGAAAAACATTTGAATTCAAAATAAACAGTAACAAGGTGTAACATGAAAAGAACTTTTCAACCAAGTAATTTAAAACGTGCAAGAACACATGGGTTTAGAGCACGCATGAAAACTAAAGGCGGTAGAGCTGTAATAAACGCAAGACGCGCAAAAGGCAGACACCAACTAACAGTTAAGCATTAAGAAATTAAGCAAGACACGTTGGCTGGCTTACCAAAACGCGCAAGGCTGTTAAATAAAACAGACTATAATGCGGTCTTTAATAAGTCAGTCAAAGTTTCTGATGCTAACTTTCTTGTATTAATCCATAAAACTAAAAACCCTTATTCTCGCTTGGGTTTGGTGATTTCCAAAAAAGTTGATAAGCGTGCGGTCGGACGCAACCGTATCAAACGTATCATTCGGGAGTCCTTTAGAAACCATGAATTTTCAGTCAACTGTGACTTTGTCCTCTTGGCGCGACCTGTGGCTTCAAAAAAATCCAATAAAGACCTCTTTAGTTCAATCAATAATTTATGGAATCAAGCAGAATCCAGAATTAATAAAATTAGGAAAAGTAAATGAACAACCCAAAAAACTTGCTGCTTATCGCACTATTCTTTTTAGGCTTTCTTTTATATTCGCAATGGCAATTGGATTACGGTCCAAAACCACAGGCTGAACAAACATCAACGCAAAACACATTGTCTACACAGTTAGATGAAACCAATGCCAACCGTTCAAAAACAGAAACATCAGAAGATGTTCCTCAGGTAGCTAGTAGTACACCTACAACTACTGAAGCTGTGCCACAACAAAATGCTAAACAAAGACAAACAGGTCAAATTATAACAGTCACAACCAATGTATTAAAGTTAGAAATTGATACTTTGGGAGGCTCTGTTGTTTATGCAGAACTGTTAAAATACCCAGTGAAGAAACACTCAAAAGAAAACATAGTTTTGCTTAATAGAGAAACTGGAAAAAACTATTATGCACAGTCGGGTTTGTTGAGTGCTCAACAAAGCTTTATCCATACGGATATTTATGATGCAGAAAAAACCAACTATGAAGTTTTATCTGGTGAAGCAAATATTCCATTAACCATTGAAAAGGATGGTGTGAGAGTCACTAAAACATACCATGTATCAGCAGATGACTATTTAATTACCTTAACAGATACTATTAATAATCAAAGTTCAACAAGTTGGCAAGGACAGCAATACAAGCAGTTACAAAGAACAAACCCATGGTTAAATAAAGAGCCTTCCTTTAATGACCCAGGTAGAATTTCATTTAAAGGTGCGGCCTACTTTGAACCAGAAGAAGGTCTAACGCAATTAGCCTTTGAAGACTTTGAAGAAGATAAAATAAATGTTACTGTTAATACAAAAGCGTGGATATCAATGGTGCAGCATTATTTCTTCTCAAGTTTTATCTTGCTTGATGAAAAATCTGACATCGTTAGTAAATATTTACCAAACTCTGAAACACCCTACTTAATAAGAGCAACATCGGGCTTTACAACCGTAGTATCGGGCGCTTCATCAGATATAAAAACACAATTATATATTGGTCCTAAAATACAGGAAAAACTACCAAAAATCGCCAAAGGTTTAGATTTAACGGTAGATTATGGTATGTTTACAGCGATATCTAAGCCATTGTTTTGGGTGTTAAATCACATACATAATATCGTTCAAAATTGGGGTTGGTCAATTATCCTTTTAACCATTTTGATTAAACTATTGTTCTTTAAGCTTACAGAAAAGCAATACAACTCAATGGCACGTATGCGTAAATTACAACCACGTATCAAAACACTAAAAGAAAGACATAAAGACAATAAGCAGAAATTCAACGAAGAAATGATGGGCTTATACAAAAAGGAAAAAGTGAATCCTATGGGCGGTTGTTTGCCTATGTTGATTCAGATTCCTGTGTTTATCTCATTATACTGGGTATTACAAGAGTCTGTTGAATTGCGTCAAGCACCATTTATGTTGTGGTTACAAGATTTGAGTTCACCAGATCCATTTTATATATTGCCAGCAATAAATGCAGCAGCCATGTATTTCACACAAAAACTATCACCAACGCCAGGTATGGATCCAATGCAGGCGAAGATTATGAAGTTTATGCCACTAGGCTTTTCAATTATGTTTGCTTTCTTCCCTTCAGGCTTAGTTCTTTATTGGGCAGTAAACAGTTCATTATCTTTGTTACAGCAATGGATAATTACTAAGAGAATTGACGCGGCAGGTTAAATACAAATGAAACAACATGATACCATCGCCGCCATAGCAACCGCTCCGGGTGTGGGCGGTGTTGGTATTATTCGAATCTCAGGGGATAGAGCACTTGAGATTTGTACAAAACTCAGCAATAAAATGCCAAAACCTCGTCTGGCACAATACGCACGATTTGTTCATCAAGGTCAATTAATTGACGAAGGCATAATCCTTTACTTTCCAAACCCACACTCCTTTACGGGTGAAGATGTTATTGAATTACAAGGACATGGCGGACCTGTGGTGATGAATATGTTATTGCAAGCGGTCATTGCTTGCGGTGCTAGACAGGCCCAAGCAGGTGAGTTTTCGCAGCGGGCCTTTCTCAATGATAAAATTGATTTAGTTCAGGCAGAAGCCATTGCAGACTTAATTTCATCCAGTACCGAACAAGCCGCAAAAGCTGCTCAGCGCTCATTACAAGGTGACTTTTCAAACAAGGTGGCGCAAATACTCAAACAACTTATCGGTTTACGGGTATGGATAGAGGCTGCGATTGATTTTCCTGAAGAAGAAATCGACTTTTTAGCAGACATTGCCCAGCAACAAAAGATGCAGGATTTGCATCAAAGCTTAAAAAACTTGTTGGCTCAAGCGCAACAAGGCGAGTTATTAAACAAAGGCGTTATGATTGGTATTGTTGGTCAACCCAATGTAGGCAAATCCTCTTTGTTAAATCTTTTTACTCGCAATGAAACCGCTATTGTGTCAGATATTGCCGGCACTACTCGTGATGTGGTCAAAGAAAACATTAATATTCACGGCATCCCTGTTTTGATTATTGATACCGCAGGCATTCATATCACCGAAGACAAGGTGGAACAAGAAGGCATTAAAAGAGCTAAAAAAATACTGCAACAAGCCGATATCATCTTACAAGTTATTGATAGCTCACAAGACACAGAAAAGCAAAAACAAAACCTCTCCGACTTGCCCTTTAGTAAGCGAAAAATCACCGTTTACAATAAGGCTGATTTGCTGACAGAACAGCAAAAACTGGATGATAGCGAAATTCACATATCAGCAAAAACAAAACAAGGGTTTGAAGAATTAGAAAACAAAATACTGCAGATGATTAATTCACAAGGCGATATTGAAAGCAGTTTTTCAGCGCGCTCTCGCCACATAACTCAACTGCAAAAAACCCTAGAAAACCTAGCTATAGCCGAATACAACTTCCTCAACAACCAAGCAGGAGAGTTGGTTGCAGAAGATTTACGCCAAGCTCAAGAACACCTGAGCCAAGTAACAGGTGACTTCACCAGTGATGATTTACTTGGTGAAATTTTCTCATCTTTTTGTATTGGAAAGTAAAAGGCTAGGTTCTTCTGCGAAAATAAATCACCAACCCAGATAAAGACAAAAAAATAAGCGCAATGGCAGCCAAATCATTAAGGATGGATGATGAGGTTATGCCTGCATGTATATCGAAAACCACCTGAGAAACAGATAAATATGAGGTGCTGGTTTCTTTAATGGCTTGGGTTATTAAGTTTTTATCTTGAGAAGGAGTCAACCACCTTATTTCTTTTGCTTGTAAAGGTGAAGGGTCAAGTTCATCAAATCATACCGTCCATAAAAGTGTGTCCCTAGGTGTAAGTACCTAAAGTTGAGTTACAATGTTTTTGCCGAACATAAACTTAACAAGAGATACTTACAATGAATGAATTTAAATTAAACAAGCCCCAATTA
>JALWML010000631.1 GCA_027083915.1 Lysobacterales bacterium
TGGTTAAAAAGGATGGTCAATGGGTTGCAGATAAATAAACCAGCTTTTTAATTTTAAAAATGGTCAAGTCAAACTATGACTTGACCATTTTATTTAGCCATGACAATTCTATCAAAAATACTCTATTTACGAGTCAAAGCCAAAATTATTCCAGATGATTTGGAAAAATTAGGTGTTGATAAAAGTATACCGACAATATATGTCTTAGATACCGACTCCTTGGTATCTCGCATCATTCTTAAAACAGAATGCAAAAAAAATAATTTCAGTTATAAGGATTTACCAAAAAATTGGCCTAAATTAACCCCAGTTATGGCAAATAAACGCCTAAAAGGTTTTTGGAATCGCCAAGCAAGTTATACGGTTTTTCAAGAAAACCTGAAACAGATTCTCACCTTCTTAAAGGAGAACCCTAAAGAGCAAGTGCAATTGGTGCCTGTTTCGGTCTTTTTGGGAATGGCTCCCAATAAAAATGCTGGCGTTTTTAAGATACTCTTTTCAGAACAATGGTCAGTTGGTGGACGGTTACGAAAATTCTTTTCTATTTTGATACATGGAAAAAATACCATCGTGCGTTTTAGCCAACCCATTTTGCTCAATAAAGAGCTCGATGATTCTAACAATGCCGATGAATTAGCAAAAAAAATATCAAAAGTCTTAAGTCTACACTTTTATCGTACAAAGACCTCAGTTGTTGGACCAGACTTGTCGCATAGAAGGACAGTGGCACGAAATATTTTAAAACGCCCACGCGTGAGTCAAGAAATAGAAAATTATGCTAGGCGAAAGAAAATAACAACAGGTCAGGCTCAAAAAGAAGCTCGAAAAATTATTAAAGAAATTGCCTCAGATTATTCGTATTCTATTGTCAGTATTTTTGCTAAATTACTCACCAAATTTTGGACAAAAGTTTATAACGGTGTGGTATTCAATCACTTTGAAGAATTTCGAGCCAAGTCGCAACAGTATGAAGTAATTTATACCCCTTGTCACCGTAGCCATATTGACTATTTGATTATGTCTTATGCCTTACATGAACGTGGCGTTGTTCCACCTCATATAGCAGCGGGTATCAATTTAAACATGCCAATCATAGGATCAATGTTGCGAAGAAGTGGTGCTTTTTTTATTCGACGTTCATTCAATTCAGCACTTTATTCTACGATTTTTTCAGAATACCTCAGTGCCTTATTGTCTCATGGTGTTTCAATAGAATACTTTATTGAAGGGACGCGCTCACGTACTGGACGATTGTTAGAGCCAAAAGCGGGGATGCTTGCAATGACGATAAAAAGCTATCTCAATGAGCGTAATAAACCATTAATGTTTCAACCATCTTCTTTAAATTATGAAAGATTAATGGAAGGCAATTCCTACCAAAAAGAACTGGGTGGGAAGTCTAAGAAAGGAGAGTCTTTAGGTGAACTGTTTAGAGCCAGAAAGTTACTCAAACAAGATTATGGACGTCTTACCGTAAATTTCTCAGAACCCATTTTATTGGACGACATGTTAGACAAGTACAAGCCTAACTGGCGTGAAATTAGCTTGGAAGGAAATAAAAAACCAGAGTGGTTTAAAAATTTAGTAAAAGATTGTGGCACTGAAATTATGCAGCGTATCAATGCAGCTGCTCATGTGAATCCAATTAATTTATTAGCCATAAGTTTATTAGCAACACCAAACCACTCAGCCTCACTTGATAATTTGGCACAGCAAATTGATTTCTATAAAGAATTACTTATTCGTTTACCTTATTCCTCTCGCGTGACTATTACAGAAATGACGACGGATCAAATGTTTAAATTGGGCGTCAGTCTCGGTTTTATCGAAATTGTACCTCATGAATTAGGTGATGTCGTTCGTGTTAAAAGTGGTCAGGGAATACAATTAACCTATTACCGCAATAATATTCTACACCTTTTTGCAGCATCATCGTTTATTGCCATGAGTTTGGTCAATCAAAGAGCACTACCACGAAAAGAAATTCTCAGGTTGATGGGTGTGATTTATCCCTATGTAAAGAAGGAACTTTTTCTGCACTGGACAACAGAAGAGTTTGTAAATTACGGCA
>JALWML010000632.1 GCA_027083915.1 Lysobacterales bacterium
GTGCTAGCATCGTGATTTCTATATCGGGATTTGGGTACTATAAGCAATTGAACAAATACAAAGACTATAACATGAACAATTTTACTTTTTATAACCCTACCCGTATTCACTTCGGCGTTGGTCAGATTGAAAAAATCAAATTAGAAACACCTGCTGATGCACGTGTTTTGGTGATTTATGGCGGTGGTTCGATTAAATCCAATGGCGTATATGATCAAGTTTCATCGGCTTTGTCTGAACATATATGGTTTGAGTTTTCGGGCATAGAGCCTAATCCGCATTACGATACGGCGATGAAAGCTTTGGATGTGATTAAACAACACAAAATTGATTATTTGTTGGCTGTTGGTGGTGGTTCGGTGATTGATGCGACTAAGTTTATCGCGGCTGCAGCACTTTTTGATGGGGATGATAATTCTCGTGACCCTTGGGATATTTTAACTAAACAATTAAAAATTAAGGCGGCTTTGCCTTTTGGCTCTGTGTTAACTTTACCAGCTACGGGTTCGGAGAGTAATTCCGGTAGTGTTATGACCCGTGATGGTGATAAATTATTTTTTGGTTCACCACTTACATTCCCAAAATTTTCAATATTAGACCCAGAATCAACCCTCACCCTGTCTGACCGTCAAATAAGCAATGGTGTGATTGATGCCTTTGTGCACACGGTTGAACAATACCTAACTTATCCAGTTAATGCCAAAATACAAGACCGTTTTGCCGAGGGAATTTTGCAAACACTTATTGAAGAAGGCCCAAAGGTCTTAACGGACAAAAACAACCTCGACATTCGTGCCAATATTATGTGGTCAGCCACCATGGCGCTTAATGGTTTAATCGGTGTCGGCGTGCCACAAGACTGGGCAACACATATGATAGGTCATGAACTCACAGCATTACATAATATCGACCATGCACGGACATTATCCATTGTCTTCCCTGCTGTAATGAAAATTAAACGTGAGCAAAAGCGTGAGAAACTGATTCAATACGGAAAACGCGTGTGGAACCTATCGGGTTTTGATGATGAAATAATCAATCAAGCCATTGAAAAAACAATCACGTTTTTCCAAACCATGCACGTGCCAATATCTTTATCAGATGTTAATCTTGGGGCTAATGACATTGATGCGATTTTATCCAAATTAAAGCAACACAAAATGGTAGCTTTGGGTGAGCATCAGGATATTGATTTAGCCGTTAGTCGTGAGATATTAGAAAAGGCGTTGTAATTTACTTTCGTTCCAACACGCTAATACTGTGAAATAAACTTGAGAGAATAGGGTTTAATATGAAATATAATATAGAACAAATTAATGTAATTAGTCTTAGAAAAAAAACACTATTAGATGCCCTGCTTGAAATTGAAAAAAACCTTACCTCTGGCTAAGTGAAAGTAACATATTATGTTTGAAATCTTTTTTGAATGGCTGGATAGAAGCAAGGGATAATGAAGTTGATGAAAATTTATTAATGAAGTTTGATGACTTCGTTGCTGAAAAATTTAATGAAGGATCTTCCTCCTCTGGTTGGTGTAATCTAATTGTTAAGCACTGCGGTGAAGAAGATACATTAGTTTCTTTTTTTGACATATACAGTGAATTTCTTGAGAACATAGAAGAGTAGCTGAAGAAACATATCAACCTTACAATATAATACCTCCCTCTCAGTCGTCAAATATTTGCAAATTCATGGGACTAAAGTCCCATCCCCAATATATTCCTAAGCCTTTTCGTAGGCATCAATAATTTTTTGGACTAAGTTGTGGCGTACAACATCTTTTGATTCGAAGTGACTGAAGCTGATGTCTTTGACATCTGATAGTACTTCCAGTGCGTGTTTGAGTCCTGAGGTTTCACCTTTACGCAAATCCACTTGGGTGACATCGCCTGTGACGACAACGGTTGTGCCAAACCCTGTGCGGGTGAGGAACATTTTCATTTGTTCTACCGTTGTGTTTTGGGCTTCATCGAGTATCACAAAAGCATTATTGAGTGTGCGACCACGCATAAACGCCAGTGGTGCGACTTCAATGATGTTTTTTTCCATCATGCG
>JALWML010000633.1 GCA_027083915.1 Lysobacterales bacterium
TCATGCGCCAAATAATAGCAATTGCCCCACAAACACCCATAATGCCATAGATAAACATAGACATCCAAGCAGCAGGAACATGCACATAGATAATGCGAAAACTATCACCTTGTTGGTAATCAGCAGGAGCTAAAACTAAGCCGTCATACATACCCCAGATTGTCAGTCCTATAGCAATGAATAATAACCATTTTAAAAAATAGCCACTAATGCGATAGAAAGAAGGTGGTGAACCTAATTGGTGGTAGAACCTAACTAAAAAATTTGTTCTTTGTTTGTGCATAAAATCACTCTAAATTTATTTTAATTGCAGCCGCTGCCGCAAATGGTATTAATGTCATGCTTAAAATCAATAACCCACTAAGCAACAACAAAGGTTGCGATGCAGAATTACCCAAAGAGCTCTCAACCACGGCACTGGCGCCAAATATCAAAACAGGTGTTAACAAAGGCATGACCAAGATGGTTAATAACAAGCCCCCATGTTTGAGAGACATCGTAAGAGCAGAACCAATTGAACCCATAAAACTGAATATAGGGGTTCCAATCAGTAAAGACAACATCAAAACACCATTAGATGAAGCAGGTAAGTGCAATAACACGCCAATAATGGGTGAAAACAACACCAAAGGCAAACCCGATAACAACCAGTGAGCTAACACCTTTGCCATCACCGACATCGGCAACGGATAAGAAGTCAATACATACGATTCGACACTGCCATCGTCATAATCGTTCTTAAAAATTTGATCTAATGTTAATAAACTTGCCAATAAAGCCAAAATCCAAATCACAGCAGGAGCAATCAAAGCCAAAGTTTTTGCGCCACTGCCCAAAGCTAATGGAAACATAGTCACCACCAACAATTGAAAAATCAGCGGTTGGTAAATTTGTGATTTTCGGCGTAAGCCTAAGGTTAAATCACGTTTGACTAAAGCTAAAAATGGTTTCATAAATCCACTGGCTCCAAAACTAGCTCGTGAGTGACTTTTTTCTTGATGGTTTTATTGTCATGGGCAGTAATAATCAAAATACCTTTATTTTTGATGTGCTTATCCAAAATTTCCAACAACCAATCACAACCCGCCACATCTAAATTAACAAAGGGTTCATCCAGTATCCAGATTGGAAATTCCACCAACAATAAACGCGACAAAGCCAAGCGTTTCTTCTGCCCAGCGGATAAACTGCCAGCCATTTGGTATTCGTAACCCGCTAATCCAACACATTCCAAAGCCTCTTCTGCTTGAGCCTCAGATATTTCAATACCTTGAATCTGTAGAAAAGAACGCAGGTTTTCCAAGCAATTAAGTTCTTTTTTATTACCCGTTTTGTGACCGATATAAAGTGAATTTTCAAACCAATCGTCTTTAAACTTTGATAAGTCTTGGTCTTTGAAGCTTAGCGTTCCTTGCTGCAAACCACGTAAACCAGCAATAGATTCCAAAAGAGTCGTTTTGCCAATACCATTGGGACCACTGATGAGTAAAGACTGACCAAAATCCAAAGAAAAAGACACAGCCCTAAACAACAGGTAATTCCCACGTTGGCAACTGATGTCTTGAGCAGTGATTATTGGCATATCTATGGATAAGTATTGTTTAAAGGTGGCTATTTTTTCAAATAAGCACTCATTGAGCAAGGATTATTGCCTTTATTCAAAACTATCGGTCAATATAAACTCATTATACTCATCAACCCCTATATCAATAATGCTGTTAATGATGCGGTTATCGCCATTTAAATCCACATCATCCGCATCAGCAATATAACTTGGGTCACCTGCATCTTTCATGGGCGAGTCAACAGTGATGTAGTGACTACCAACTTGAGTAAAGGAAGGATTAACCGACAAATTATTACTTCCGATTGGTGTTGCAAAGCCATTATTCCAGAAATTGCTATAATCAAAATTGAAATTCACAGCGACACTGCCAATAGAATAATTAGCCACATTGGTGATGATAGTATTCGTCATAGAATTATTTATGTTTCCCCGCTCGGAATAAATAAGGTATTGAGCATTGTCAATGGTGCAGTTTTCAATGCGATTA
>JALWML010000634.1 GCA_027083915.1 Lysobacterales bacterium
CTGCTGCATCAGCAAGAGCTAAAAAATGTAAAACATCATTGGTTGAACCGCCTAAAACGGTGACTAACCTAAAAGCGTTTTCCATGGATTTCTTGGTGACGATATCGCGAGGCTTTAAGTCTGACTGAAGTAATTGTTCGATTTGTTGCCCAATATTTTGGCATTCATCAAGTTTTTGTTGGCAAATAGCTGGATTGGATGAATTGTAAGGAAAACTCATTCCCATGGCTTCAATGGCTGATGCCATGGTATTGGCTGTGTACATGCCACCACAAGCTCCTGCTGATGGACAAGCTTTTGAAACAATTTCTTCATAAGTTTCTTCATCCATTGTGCCAGCAACTTTTTCACCCCACGCTTCAAAGGCTGAAACGACATCTAGTTTTTTGCCATCGTGGCAACCTGAAGCGATTGTTCCACCGTAAAAAAGAATCGAAGGACGATTAAAACGCAACATTGCCATTAACGCGCCTGGCATGTTTTTATCACAGCCAACAATGGAAATATTGGCATCGTAACTCATGCCCTGAGTGACCATTTCTATTGAATCGGCAATGACATCACGTGATGGCAAAGAAAAGCGCATGCCTTGAGTTCCCATCGAAATACCATCAGAGATACCAATAGTGTTAAATATCAAACCGTTAAGTTCTTTGTCATTAACAGACTTCTTTATGTGTAAAGCTAAATCATTAAGATGCATATTGCAAGGGTTGCCATCATAACCAGTGCTAGCGATTCCAACTAATGGGTTGTTTAAATCTTCATTGCTCATACCGATAGCATGCAGCATGGCTTTTGCAGCAGGTTGCGTATCATCTTGTGTAACGGCTTGTGAAAATTTATTGAGTTTATCGTTGCTCATGAAATTTATTATCCTTTAGGTGCGTGCGTAGTGGTTAAATTGTTGCTGAAGTTTGTGACCAAAAGTTTCTTGCCACTCTTTACTGAATTTCTTATCATCTAAAGACTCAATTGGGTTAATTTCAACAGCAGTTCCTGTAAAAAATGCACCATCTGCATGGTAGACATCCTCTGGCGTGAAATGTGTTTCTTCAACTTTAATACCATTTTTCTTGGCTAAATCAATAATGACTGAGCGTGTGATTCCTGGGAGAATATTGCCACGAGGAGCGGTAAATAGGGTGTCGTCTTTTTGGTAGAAAAAGTTAGCACCAGTGGCTTCTGCAACAAATCCATGATTATCTAATAATAATGCTTCATCAAAGCCTTTTTGCTTGGCATCTTTTATGGCAATCAGTGAATTGGTATAATGCCCTGTGACTTTAGCCTCAACATGACATGACTTTGGATCAGGACGCCTAAAGGGTGAAGTCATGGCGCGTACTGGTTTTTCGTAGTATTTTCCCCAGTCCCATGCACACATAAATAAGTTGGCATGGCTTTCGGGTTGCAAACCCATATTTTCATCGGTATAGACTAAAGGGCGAATATAGGCATCTTGCATGTTGTTTTTTTCTAGTAATTCATAACAAATGGCTTCTAACTCATCGACGCTGAATTTTAAATCAATGTACATTTTTTCAGCAGAGTAGAGCAGTCTTTCAAAATGTTCTCTCACTTTTAAGACCTTTGCACCACTCTCTGTCTTATAAGAACGAATGCCTTCAAAGACACCGTTACCATAATGAAATGATTGTTGGTACAGTCCAGTGGTAGCATCTTGCGCTTTTAGCCATTGCCCATTTAGGTAGATTGTCGTGTTTTTATCGTAATACATTTTACTTCTCTCTGTGCTGCTTTTCTAAAGTTAAAAAAAAACCCTTCTCTTTTTATTTGAGAAGGGCTTTTTGGAAATCCAATTGTGCGCCATTCTCACCGATTAAGGACAAGAATAATAATGACGACTAAAATATTGTTTTGGATTAAATTCATTTATGCTTTTAATAAATATTTCTAAAGTTGCGAGTATAATCTCTTAGTTGAAAATTCATGTCAAGCTAAAGTTTACAAAATAATTAAATAAATTCGCAAAGAGACTTTTGCTTAACTACTCAAGGGAAAATCACTTGTTTTGTAAC
>JALWML010000635.1 GCA_027083915.1 Lysobacterales bacterium
CTTTTCTTTACGTGTAAAGGTTTTGAATGCTTATTAAGTAGTTTTGCTAGCTTTTCACTCTTTACTTTCTTTTTAGTAACAACTTTTATTCTTTTTTTTATTTTTTTTTGTACATTTTTTTTCTGAACTATTTTTTGCCAAATTTATTAATTGGCTTTCATTTAACTCTTTTTCAGTTGTTTTTTCGTTATTTGTGTGCATCAGTTTTATTATCTCTGTTATTTCAGCTCTGTTATGTTAGAATGCGGCGAATTTTTTAAATTCAACCCTTTTTTCGGAGAAAAATCATGCGTATAATCTCTGACGCCCTTACTTTCGATGATGTTTTGCTGGTTCCAGCTTATTCAAACATTTTACCTAAAGATGTCGATTTGTCGACTCAATTAACACAAAAAATTAAACTAAATATTCCTTTAATTTCTGCTGCCATGGACACGGTAACCGAAGCACGCCTTGCTATTGCTATGGCACAATTAGGTGGAATTGGTGTTATTCACAAAAATTTAAGCATAGCACAACAAGCTGCTGAAGTTTATAAAGTCAAAAAACACGAAGCAGGTGTCATCAAAGACCCGATTACTGTATCACCTGATATGAGTATTGCACAAGTGCTTGAAATAACACGTAAAAACCGTATTTCAGGCGTACCTGTTGTTGATGATTCAGGACTTGTGGGAATCGTCACCAGCCGCGATATGCGTTTTGAGCGTGTTTTAACTGACCCTGTTTATAATATTATGACCCGCAAGGAAAATTTAGTTACCGTTAAAGAAGGGACCGATACTGAAGTGGTTAAACAGTTATTGCATACTCATCGCATTGAAAAAGTTTTGGTGGTGAATGATGATTTTGAACTCAAGGGATTAATCACTGTTAAAGACATGCAAAAGGCAAAAGAATTTCCCAATGCTGTTAAAGATGCACAAGAACAACTTATCGTTGCAGCAGCCGTTGGAGCAGGTGGAGATACCGAACAAAGGTGTGCGGCATTGGTTGAGGCTGGTGTTGATGTTTTAGTGGTTGATACCGCTCACGGGCATTCACAAGGTGTTTTGGATAGAGTTAAATGGGTCAGACAACATTTTAAAGATGTGCAAATTATAGCAGGCAATATCACCACAGGAGCTGCCGCTCTTGCCTTGGTTGAAGCTGGTGCTGATTGTGTTAAAGTTGGTGTTGGTCCAGGTTCAATATGCACCACACGCATTGTTGCTGGTGTGGGCGTTCCTCAAATCACTGCTATTTATAATGTTGCTCAAGCCCTTGAAGGAACAGGTGTCCCCTTAATTGCTGATGGTGGCATTCGTTATTCAGGTGATGTGGCAAAAGCTATTGCTGCTGGAGCCAGTGTTATTATGGCAGGTGGATTGTTTGCAGGGACTGAAGAAGCCCCCGGTGAGGTTGAACTTTACCAAGGTCGAACTTACAAATCCTACCGTGGAATGGGCTCATTAGGTGCGATGGATTTAGGCTCAAAAGACCGTTATTTCCAAGATGACATTACCGATAATGAAAAACTTGTCCCCGAAGGCATAGAAGGACGAGTAGCTTTCAAAGGTGCTTTATCACCGGTTGTACACCAATTGATGGGCGGTTTAAAAGCCTCAATGGGCTATGTAGGTTGTGGTACAATCGCTGATATGAAAACAAAACCAGAAATGGTAAAAATATCCAATGCAGGCATGACAGAAAGCCATGTGCATGATGTGAACATAACAAAAGAGGCGCCGAATTATAGAACACGAACATAAATTACTATCCGTATCAACTCATTAATGAATAAGTACTGAATCAAACTGGATATTAATTGGGATTATTTATGAAAGAAAAAAAATATTACCTCAATCATGGAAGTGGTTGGGAAGAACATGAAGATTATCTTGTTGGTAATAAAGAAGGACTGTTAAAACTGCAAAATCAGATAGATGAAGCTGTAGAAAATGGAGAGTCTAATGAAGACATTGGTGATTTCATAGGAATACGTTGCTTGGATAATGAGGTTTTTGAAAAAAATGATCACGTAAATTCAAGATTATCTAAT
>JALWML010000636.1 GCA_027083915.1 Lysobacterales bacterium
CTTCTGCATCAATATGATCCAATAAATGTACTGCAGCAATCTTACGACTACGCGCTACCGCAGGGTTCAATAAACCAGAACGCGCTGATTCTCGTAAGTAAGTTAATAAACCATTTTTTGAATAATCTTCGCTCGCCATCTTAATTCTCGTGAAATATAACTTGTTATGATACAAAATATTCTATACTTATGGAATTAATGAATTTAAAATCTGTTTAAATTTTTTCACAGTGGGATAAACTAATGGCAGTCAGTGTATTTGATTTATTTAAAGTTGGGATTGGGCCTTCAAGTTCACATACCGTTGGACCAATGCGTGCAGCTTTTTTATTTTGCCAACAATTACAACACCGAGAGTTAACCGACAAAACGGAGTGTATCACAACTGAATTATTTGGTTCTCTTGGGCATACGGGCAAAGGTCATGGGACGGACAAAGCCATTATATTGGGATTAAGCGGTTATCAGCCAGATAAAATTGATCCAGATGATATTGAAAAAATCCTTGCAGATGTTGAAAAAGAAAAATCACTTTCACTCACTCCAAGTCACTCGATTAAATTTAAATACAAAAAGCACCTCAAATTTCATAAACGCAAGATGCTACCTTTGCATTCCAACGGCATGCGTTTTGTTGCAATGGCTAAAGATGGCACTATTTTATTAAGCAAAGATTTTTATTCTGTCGGTGGCGGTTTTATTATTTCGCATAATAAACTAGCTCAACAAGAAATTATCGAAGATTCTACTGTCCTGCCCTATTCTTTTTCATCTGGCGAACAGTTATTAGCTCTGTGCGTGAGTGAAAATAAGTCCATTGCAGAAATCATGTATGAGAACGAAAAAACATGGGCAAGTGTCGAAGACATTAATTCGCAACTCGATAATTTGTGGCATGTTTTCAAAGCTTGTGTGGAACGTGGTTTAAATTCGCCTGGAGAATTACCGGGTGGATTAAATGTCAAACGACGTGCCCCTGAGCTATTCAACGAATTACGCGACAAACCTCAAGCAGCTTTACGCGATCCTTTGACTATACTTGACTGGGTTAATTTATACGCACTGGCAGTGAGTGAAGAAAATGCAGCTGGTGGACGTGTTGTCACAGCTCCGACCAATGGCGCTGCTGGTATTATTCCTGCTGTCTTACATTATTATTACCACTTTTGCCCTCAGGCTACTATTCAAGGCGTGCGTGACTTTATCCTTACCGCTGGAGCGGTTGGTATGTTGTATAAAGAGAATGCTTCAATCTCTGGTGCTGAAGTTGGTTGTCAAGGTGAGGTTGGTGTGGCGTGCTCAATGGCTGCAGCTGGTCTTGGTGCTGCTTGTAACGAATCGCCAGAACATATTGAAAATGCAGCTGAAATAGCCATGGAACACAATTTAGGTTTAACCTGTGATCCAATCGGTGGCTTGGTTCAAATTCCGTGTATTGAACGTAACGCCATGGGAGCCGTCAAAGCCATTAACGCCTTTCGTATGGCTTCTCGTGGTGATGGTTCTCACTGGGTATCACTCGACAAAGTGATTAAGACTATGAAAATCACGGGGCAAGATATGCAATCCAAATACAAAGAAACCTCACGCGGAGGTTTGGCTGTTAATATTATTGAGTGTTAATCCACAAAACAAGCCTAACTGATTATTCAATTAGGCTTATCTGATTTTAAATCAAAAGTCACAATTACAAACTGCAAGCACCTTTATAATCAACCGGTCCATTTGTAATGCGTTGTAATGGGTATGAACCAGAACCATAGTTTGAATCTAGTGATTCATAGCTCACTGTTGCAGAATCACAGCCATTAAACTTAATCCTAACTTGTCCCCAAGGTGTTCTATTAACATCATTAGCATCAAAACTTGCACCAAACCCTGTTCCATCCGTTATTGTCATGTCAGCAATAATAGTATCTCCGACAACTGGACCTGTACCAATTACCCAAGCTTGGGTGCCTGTACCATCTGAATTATAAGTATACCATGATACCACCGCGCGAGCTTCACCATTATCTGCATCAGTAATATCAATAA
>JALWML010000637.1:0-336 GCA_027083915.1 Lysobacterales bacterium
TAAGGCCACTGCTTATGCAGTATTTGATGGACACACAGCTAATGATTATCGCCCCTATATTTACAAAACCACAGATTTTGGTAAAACATGGAAATCATTGGTGACATTTGATTTGAAAGGTTTTTCTCGCACCATTCAAGAGGACTATGAAAATCCTGACTTATTGTTTGTTGGAACCGAACGCGGCTTATTTGTCACTATTGATGGCGGTAAAAACTGGAGCCACTTCACTAGCAATATGCCACCAGTTGCCGTACATCACATAGAACTGCAAAAACAGACAAGTGACTTAGTCATGGCAACTCATGGTCGCGGTATCATCATACTTGATGACAT
>JALWML010000637.1:346-2035 GCA_027083915.1 Lysobacterales bacterium
TCGTCAAATCACTGCCAAAGTTTTAGCAAAAAAAGTACAATTCTTAAAGACTAAACCGATGCTTATTCGTGAAGAAAGTGGTTTTGGTGGTTACAGCTCAGAACTGGAATTTGTCGGACCGAATCCTGACAGAAATGCAAAAATTTCCTATTACATGCAAAAACGCCACATCTTTGGCAAAACAAAAATAGAAATTTTTGATAAAGACAATAAATTAGTAACAGAATTACCTGCTGGCAAATCAAAAGGCGTTAATACAATTAGTTGGAATGGACATTTAAAACGGCCAAAAGTAGCTAAAGCCAAGACTTTTGCCTTTGGTGGGTTTACAACACCAAGAGCACCAGCAGGAACTTACAAAGTCGTCTTTACCAAGGGAAAAGAAACATATCAGACAAGTATTGAGTTAAAAAATGATCCTGATTCTCCCTACACAGACAAACAGCGCAGGCAATTACATAAAATCACTATGGAATTGTATAACATGAGTGAAGAATTAGCCTATTTAGTCTATGAAATTGACAGTTTAATTGCAGCTGCTGGTGATAAAAACAAATCAACAGTCGATAAGCTCAATGTATTAAAAGAAACTTTGGTTATCACCACTGGTGACAACTACGTTGGCTCAGCCGAACCACAATTGCGCGAAGACTTACTGGATTTATACAGTAAAGTCGCAGGAGCCTTTGCACCGCCTTCACGTCCAGAGATGGCAAACTTAAAATTAATTAAAGAGCGTTTTAAAGAAGCAAAAAATACATTCAAAAATATCAATAAAAAAGGTATTCCTGTTGAGCTTAAATCTTTAGAAGAGTTTTTGAACGAATCTTAGGACGGTTCACTATAAGCAAAATCAAAAAAGCCTAAAATCATTAATACTAATTTTAGGCTTTTAACACAACTAGGTTATGTCTTTTATCTATTCAAAAGGTTAGCTTTTCTTCTTGTAGTAGAAAATAGCTGAACCAGATAATACCATTAACAATAATACCAAGCTATACCAAGTTAATGAAGGAACTGGAACAGGCGGAGCTAAGACCGCAGCAGCTTCTGAAATACACATCACTTGGTCCGAAGGAACAACTCCTCCATTTTGATCTGCTTGATCGTCATAACTACCCACAAGTGATTCATCTACCCACAAAAACAAACACTGATTTCCACTGGCTGCGTTTACCCCAGTTTGGCGCTGTACAGTAACCCAAGCAGCTCCTGTAATATCAGTCGCAGGAAATGTTAAATCATATTTGTGAATTGTAGCAAAAGCAAATGGCGTTGTAGTATCCGTAACTACAGGTATTCCAACTACTGATGCAATTACAGCTCCTGGTGTTCCTGCATTATCTGCACTAAAAGTAATATTAAAAGGCGTAAGTGCTGCATCGTCTTCTAAACACTCACCTATAAACCCACCAGCAAACTCTGCTGATATTCCCCAGACACTAATTGAATCAGTCATTCCACCAACAAGAGGAGCTATTGCACCTGCTCCATCAACAATATTTTCTGAAATAAGAAACGCAGCTTCAACATCTGATGTTCTTGCAGTGTTAAAATTTACTACATCAATTGGTTGTTGGTAAATTAATGTTGGTGATGAACCATTATCACAATCTAAAGCACCAGCAGGTGCATTCGGTGCTGATAAAACAGGTTCACTTAATAACAATGAGTCGATAGCAGCAAAAC
>JALWML010000638.1 GCA_027083915.1 Lysobacterales bacterium
TATTACAACAGTAACATCATTTAAGCTTATACCAGCATTACCATAAATCTCGATAAATTCTGCAGCACCCACTGCATCTACTTCGTTGATAACTATACTAGGTGGAAGGGCAATTCCATTTGGTGTAGGAGATGCTTCAGCAAAAGTGTTATTTAAATCTTCTGATGTTTCATCCGCTCCATTAAAACCATTTCCTCCTGTTGTTGTTTCGACTCCTTCACTAAAGTCAATTCGTTGCCAACTATTACTGCTTCCATGTGTGCTAGTCGCGATTAATGCTTGAAGAGCAATATCAGTATCAGGAAGATACGAATGAGTATTTACCGTTATTCCTGTTTTATCAACAGCCTCTGCATTATTTCCCCATAAAATATAATCTAAATCTTTAACAAAATCTGTGTTTCCATCCCAATGGTATAAGATTGCAACTTCACCATCATTTGTACCTTCTGAGAATCCACTATTTGCTGTATCAATGGATGCTAGTGTTGCTGGCAACATATCCTCTACTCCATCAGCCGTAGCACCATCCTCATAAAGTTCATAAGTTGGTTCAAAACCATAGACATTAAAAAAACTTTCAGAGCCTCTAATAGCAATTGTTTGATATTCGCCTGCGTTAATTGTAGCTCCATCAGGAAATTTTGCATTAAAATCCCTATGTCCACCGGAACCACCACCATCATTATTGACTACATTATAATAAAAAACACCTCCACTTCTAAATGTAGCATCAGTTATATAAACTTCAGTTAAGGTAACTTGAGTGGCTCCATTATTATAAATTTCAATAAATTCTGCTGCATTTGGTGAAATTCTTATTTCTGATATAAGTAAATCACCGACATCAGCAGATGAAAACAGAGGAAGTAAGATAAAAATTAGACTATAGTATTTGGCTTTCATGGTACCCTTTGAGTATTTCGAAGGCGAAGATTATACAACAATTTGATTACAATCTCATTACAAAAAAAGACTAGATAAAAAAATAGCTGTTTCATTAGATTGAAACAGCTATTTATTACTCTTGGTGTTAAAGATTTTATTTAGCTAACATAAATTTATTAACAACTAATACCACAAGGCCAGCAACAGTAAGAGTTCCGCCAAAATAAGGCATCACAAACGTCAAGGGTACTCCAATTGCCATAAGTGCTAGTCCCCACATACCTAAATCAAATGTTTTTTGCATACCATCATGACCCATAGTGGTTTTAGATAAAAGGTAATCTAAACTTAATTTTCCTGCACCATTAAACAATAATGGCATTAGCATAACGAGGTAGATTAGAGGCAGTTTAAAGTTACCATAGTCACTACTAGAAATTCCATAACCTTTCCAGAGTTCAGATAAAGAACTCCAACTTTCAGGCCAATGAACGGCAGCCATAGCAACAACAGTAATCATAATAAGAGAAATAGCTGCAAATCGTGTAAACAAACCCAGCAATATAAGTATAGCGCCGATTATTTCTCCCCACATAGACATGCTCCAACTTATATTTGGATCAATACTATTAAAAGGGAATGGAAAGGAATCTTGAATAGAGGCAAACCAATTGCCTTCGGCTCCACCATCGTATTTCATTTTTCCAGCTTCCCAAAACTCCCAAAAAAGGATTAATCTTAAAAACAATTGTGGAACAAAAGATCCAGCAGCATTTAGTCGTGAAGTTAACGCTGACCATAAGTTTTTAGACGTTGTTATTAGACTCATATAATTTCTCTTTATTAGTTATCCTTAAGACCTGACTTAATAATAACTTCTTACACTTTAGCAAAAAAAAAGGCATAAATAATATTTATGCCTTTAGCTTGATTTGATAATTAATTAGTTAAAATCAACCACCACATTTTTTCTTAACAGCATCTTTAGCTGCGTCAACTGCGTCACCTTTTAGCTTGTCAGCACCACATTTGCCTTCAACAGCATCTTTAGCTGCTTCGACTGCTTTGTCTTTTAAGCTGTCACCACACTTCCCTTCACCGCATTGCTTGGCTTTTTGGTCGCCACATTTGCCTTCACCACATTTC
>JALWML010000639.1 GCA_027083915.1 Lysobacterales bacterium
TTAAACATATCCCCATCTTTTGTCATTACAGCAATAAGTAAACGATTTGCCCCACCAAATTCACTCTCATAATCCATGAATGTTTTCATGTATTCATGTTCTAACGGCAATTGTTTTTTAAAACCAGCATCTACTTTCAATTGACTTGCAAAATATAACATTACGACTGTTATTAAAGTTAATAATACCAATATTAGTTTCTTATTATTAAAAATTAAGTTTTGAAGAAATAAGACTGTTTTAGAATTAGATTCACTCATTAATTACTCCCCATAATTTTAGTGCTGATTCCTGATTCACCAATAAATATTAATTTATTGTCCTTTATAGATAATAGGCCTGTGTAATCACCTTCGCTGCTTTCCATATTAATTTTCTTTAAAGTCTCATTTTCATATTTTAATACTGTACCATTTGCTCCAACTATAAATAAATCATTATTAGCAGTAATTGCCGAACCAAATAAACTATTCTGTACTGGGGAATTTAAATGCATAAAATTCTCTCCAAAATCATTTGATACCAGCACATTCCCACGCAATCCATAAGTTATTAGCTGATCATTAAAACTAATCACGCCAAACATTGATCCAGAGTAAGGCAATTCTATTAATTCCCAACTCTTTCCTGCATCAAAACTTCTATAAGCATTACCTGCTTCAGCAACAACGAAATAACGATATTCATCTACTTTGATAATTTTATTTAAATGATAATCTTGATCCTCAACAATTAAAGAGTCATTCCAATGTTTTCCACCATCAAACGTTGTCAAATAGGTACCATATGCACCAATAGCAAATCCTTCGCTTTCGTTTATAAACATAACATCGAGTAATGGCATCTGCCTGTCTGCATCTTTAAATTGGCTAACCCAATTCTCACCTCCATCATTACTATAAATAATAGTCGTATCATGTCCTACAGCCCAAACATTATTGCCAACCATAGAGACAGCTGTAAGAGTAACACGAGTTGGAACCTTTTTAGCCTGTTGCCAAGTACTTCCATAATCGTTACTTATAGCCACATGACCTCTATCCCCGACAGCTATAATTGTGGATTTATTAGTTGTAATACCCAAGTAAAGGGATTGTAAAAACCCATCCATAATTTCAGCTTCTGTCGACTCAGCTGCACTGACTATATTTGATGTAATAAATAAAATTACATATAAAATATTTTTCATAAACTTCTCTCTTAACAGTACTTTATTATATAAAAAAAGGTTGAATACTCACTATTCAACCTTGAGTTTATTTAAGTAAATGATTTGCCTTGTTTACTACCTTCGACCACGTTTTCGTAAAGCTTGTGGTGTGTAATTGGCTTCACTTAATGGTGCATCAAATGTATTGACAGGATCTTGGTTATCTAATCCTACTGCAACATAGCGACCTGACCTTAAATCATGGTGACTTTCTACAGTAGACCAAAAGGTAGGTACATCATAATAATTAATGCTATGTGCCTCAGAGAAACGCCAAATATTGCCGCGTTTATCGTAATGATCTGTTAATAAAATTTGATAACTGTCTTCATCAAGATAAAATGTTCTTCTTGAATTAATATGGCGAACCCCTTCTTTCAACATTGCTTCAACGACATGTACACGATGTAATTCATAACGCATCAAATCTGAATTTAAGTGCCCAGGTTTTACAATATCTGCATAATCTAAATCGCCACTATGAACTTTGTAAGAATTATAAGGAACATACATTTCTTTAGTTCCTACGAATGTCCAATTAAATCTATCCATTGCTCCATTAAACATATCCGTCATGTCATTAGTTCTTAAACCATCTGATGCCGTTCCTGGGTTATCATAAGCAACATTAGGAGCACGACGAACTCGTCGTTGACCAGGATTATATATCCATGCTTGGCGTGGAGTAACTTGTTGATTCATTGTTTCATGTACTAACAATATACGACCAGCTAAGCGTGCAGGAGATTCAACTTCTTGGTAAAAATACAACAAAATATTATTAATATCTTCAATTGTATTCCCTGGGGTATAATAT